>JBOGZH010000262.1:0-2221 GCA_050697095.1 Solirubrobacterales bacterium | reverse complement strand
CCCCCGGACCTGGGACGCGAACTCGGCCGAGTCACGCTCCGGCATCAGCACAGCGCGAGCGTAGCGCCGGCGCGCCTATCGCAGCGAGGCGAGGAAGTCGACGAGGTCGTTGAACTTGTCCGGGGGGAGGTTCCTGTACGAGGGCATCTCGCCTGGCCCGACGACGAGCGAGCGTGCGATCGCGTCGCGCGGCAGCTTCTCGCCGATGTGCGTCAGCTCGGGGCCGGGACCCGCGTTGCCGTTGTGCTCGAACAGGTGGCACGCGAGACAGCCCGACTGGGCGGCGACCTCCTTGCCCGCCTCCTGCTCGGCGGCGACCGTCAACTCGATCTCGGTCGGGGAGCCGGCCTGCGCGCCGAGGAACGTCAGGTAGGCGATCGCGACAATCGTCAGGATCCCCGCCGTGGTCGCGATCGGGCGGCGCTCCGGGCGGCGCTCCGGGTTGCGGTCGTAGAACGGCAGCAGCAGTAGCAGGACCATCGCGATCGTCGGGATCCCGACCGTCGCGAGCGGCACCAGCTCCGGCGGCTTCAACACGCGGAGAAGCTCGAAGAGGAAGAAGAAGTACCACTCCGGCCGGGGCACGTAGGTGGTGGTCGTGGGGTCCACCTTGGGGCCCTGCTCGGCGCCGAGCACCAGCGCCATCGCCGCGACGACGATCAGCACCACGAGGGCCATCGTCGAGTCCTTGAGAACCGCGTAGGGGAAGAAGGGCTTCCCCTTCTTCTTCAATACCTCGTACTCGCGGAGGTACTGCTCCTTGTCCGCGCGCTTCATACCTCTTCCGTTCGCAGCGACTTCGGCTTCGTCTCGCCTCGGAGCCACGGCGGGGCCGTGGTCCCGAGCTTCACGACCAGGTACAGGTGGGCGCCGATCAGGGCGATGATCAGGCCGGGCACCAACAACATGTGGATCGCGTAGAAGCGCTGGATCGTGGTCGCGCCAACCTCCGGCCCGGCTCGCAGGAAGTCGGCGAGATAGGGACCGACAACGGGCCCCGTAGCGGTGATGTTGTTGGCGACCACCGTCGCCCAGTAGGAGCGCTGGTCGAACGGCAGCAGGTATCCGGTCAGCCCCATCACCAGGGTGAGGATCAGCAGCACCACCCCGATCACCCAGTTCAGCTCCCGCGGGTACTTGTAGGCGCCGAAGAAGAACGTGCGGCTCATGTGGAGGAAGATCAGGATGATCATCACCGTCGCGCCCCACTTGTGCATCCCGCGCACGAACTCGCCGAGGAAGACATCGTTCGTCAGATGGGTGACGGAGTCGTACGCCTCGGTCGGCGAGGGCGTGTAGTACATCGCCAGGAACACGCCTGTGATCGCCTGGATCACGAACGCGAAGAGGGTCGCCGACCCGAGCGTGTAAAACCAGTTCGTCCCCTTCGGGACCTTGCGGAACAGCATCCCGGTGACGAACCCGGTCGCGCCGGTGCGCTCGTCCACCCACCCGACCAGGTCGGCCGGCGCGTCCTTGGCGCGATCGATCGGCCCTCCGCCGTCGCCCGGGGCCTTCTCACCCGGGGCCGGAGGGCGGCGCAGCGGAGTCGGGATCAGGGCCTGGGGAAACCTCATGGCGGCGGCGGGACCGAGGGCCGCGGCGGGTAGATGTACTCCCAGATCCCGCCGGTGAACGCGCCAGGATCGCGGGCGCGGACCGGATCGAGCTGCGAGGTGACGCTGTAGCGTGGGCCGACCTCGACCTGTCCGCTCTGGACCCGGGTCTGGAAGCGATCGAGCGGGCGCACCGGCGGGCCGCCGATCACCTTGCCCTGGAAGTCGTACACGCCTCCGTGGCAGGGGCAGATGAAGTTCCCCGCGGCCTCGACGTAGCGCGTGGGACAGCCCGCGTGCGCGCAGCGGTTCGAGACCGCGATGAACTCGTCGGGGGCCTCGTCGAGCTCGGAGCTTCCGCGCCGGACGTAGGCGGTGGTCTTGCCCGTCTCGCCGATGTCGGGAACGATCGTGATGATCGCCGGCTTGTAGGTCTCAGGGTCGAAGTCGCCGACCGGACCGATCGGCTGCCAGATCGTCTCCTCCTCGTCGAACACCGGTGCGAGCGCGAAGCCGACCGCCGGGAGCACCACGGCCGCGCCGGCCACACCCCCGAGCGCCTGGACGGCGACGTTGAATGCCCTTCGCCGCGTCATCGACTCGCCCTCGTAGTAGCCGGGCGGGTCCGGCTGGGGCGGTGTGTATTAGTATAGATTGTTGTCTGG
>JBOGZH010000261.1:0-4903 GCA_050697095.1 Solirubrobacterales bacterium | reverse complement strand
CCCCACCTCGAGGTCATCCTCGCCGACGGGACGATGGACCGCGCGGAGGAGATCCTCGGCCGCTTCGGCAGGCCGCTGCCGGCGAAGGACGGCGCCGCCCTGGTCGAGCTCGAGGGGGGTGCGGCAGGCGTGGCCCCGGTGGTCCGGGCGCTCGACGAGGCCGGGCTCGTCGTCGAGTCGCTGGAGCTGGTGCAGCCCTCGCTCGACGACGTGTTCGTCGCGAAGACCGGCTACCACCTCGAGGGCTCGGAGACCCCGGGGGCGGAGGAAGCTCAGCCTGGCGACCACCCCGCCGTCCGCGAAGGCGAAGCCGAGCACGTGGCGGGCATTGACCCGTGAGCAACCTACGCGTAGTTGCAGCGCTCGGTCTGCGCTCCATCAAACAGACCTTCAGGCGGCCTCAGCTTATGGCGCCGATCCTGATATTCCCCACCCTGCTGCTCGCGATCCAGGTGGGAGGCGCCGGCAGGGCCGTAGACCTCCCGGCCTTCCCTGAGGTCAACGGCTTCCTCGACTTCATGATCGCCGGGGCGATGGTCCAGGCGACCCTTCTGGCCGGAAACAGCGGCGGGATCGCGCTCGCGCTCGACATCGAGATGGGGTTCACCGACCGCCTGCTCGCGGCGCCGATCTCGCGCTTCGCGATCGTCGGGGGGCGGCTGGTCGGGACTGCCGCCCTCGGCGCGGTGACCGCGATCTGGTTCCTCGTGATCGCGCTGATCTTCGGCGCGCACATCGAGGGCGGCGTGCCGGGCGCGCTGCTGATCGTCCTCCTCGTCACGTGCTCCGCGGTCGCGTTCGGAGGGATCGGCGCCGCGATCGCGCTGCGCAGCGGCAGCGCCTCGGTCGTCCAGGGCCTGTTCCCGCTCGTGTTCGTGATCCTGTTCCTCTCCACTGCGTTCTTCCCCGAGCAGCTCCTGCTCGAGCCGGCGCGCTCGGTCGCCGAGTGGAACCCGCTCAGCTTCATCGTCGAGGGGATCCGCGACCTCGTGATCTCGACCTTCTCCGCCACCCAGTTCGCGGAGGGCGTCGCGGCGCTCGCGCTGGTCGCGCTGGTCGGGGTTGGGATGAGCGCCGCGGCGATGCGCGGTCGGCTGAAGCGGGGCTGATGGGCCTCCGCGCCGACCTGGAGACGGTTCGGGCGCTGATGCGCCGGGCGCTGAACGAGATCCTCCGCGTCCCCGGGGCGGCGATCCCCGGCGTGCTCGCCCCGACGATCTTCTTCCTCGGGCTGACGGCCGTGTTCGGGAACCTGACGCTGCTGCCCGGGTTCACCAGCGACAGCTACCAGAGCTTCCTGATCCCGATCAGCCTCATGCAGGGAGCCGGGTTCACGGGCGCCGCGACCGGCGTCAACCTCGCCCGCGACATCGAGCAGGGCTGGTTCGACCGCCTGCTCGCATCACCCGCTCCGCGCGGCGTGCTGCTCGCGGGGCTCGTCCTGTCCGCGAGCTTCCGGGCGCTGGTTCCGGCGGCGGTCCTGCTCGCGATCGGCTTCGCGCTCGGCGTGCACTGGCCCGGCCCGGGCGGGCTCGCGATCGCGCTCGTGGTCACGATGGGGATGGCGATCGTCGCCGCGGCCTGGGGCACGACGCTCGCGCTGCGCTTCAAGAGCCAGTCGGCGGCGCCCCTGATGCAGGCGGGGATGCTGCTCCTGATCCTGACCACCACGGCCTACGCGCCGCTCGAGCTGCTCACCGGGTGGCTCCAGGAGGTCGCCCGCTACAACCCAGTGACCCAGGTCGTCGAGGCGGCGCGGCAGGGGTTCGTCGGGTCGGTGACGTGGGGCGAGACGTGGCCCGGGCTGCTCGCGCTCGCCGGCCTCACCGCGTTGCTCGTCGCGCTGGCCCTGCGCGGAATGCGCCGCACGGCGGCTTGAGCGACGGGGTCCCGGGGCTCGCGGAGCGGGTCCTGCGCGGCAACTGGACCGAGGGCGAGCGCGCTGGGGTCGCCTACTCCTACACGCGACCGAGCCCCCGCCGCTACCCGTGGCAGTGGTACTGGGACTCGTGCTTCGCGGCGGTCGTGTGGCGGCGCTTCGACCCCGCCCGCGCGCGGGCGGAGCTCGAGACGCTGCTGCGCGCGGCGCGCCCCGACGGCTTCGTCGGGCACACGGTGTTCTGGGATCGCCCCGTGTCGCTGATCCGGCGCGGCTTCTACAACGTCCGCGGGCGCCGCTCGCCGATGACCGAGACGATCCAGCCGCCCCTGCTCGCGTGGGCGTGGCGGATCGCGGTCGGCGACCCGCGCGCCGAGCCGAGGATCGCGGCGCACCACGAGTGGCTTGCCCGCAATCGAGATCTCGACGGCGACGGCCTGCTGTGGATCGTCCAGCCGGACGAGTCCGGCCTCGACTCCTCGCCCAAGTTCGACCCCGTGTGGGGGTGGCGGGCGCACGCCAGGCCGGGGTTTCCCTGCCTCGTGCGCCGCAACAGGCGGCTCGAATGGGACGCGCGCCGGATCCTCGCCGCGGGCGGGCCGGTGCTGTGCGAGGTCGTCGTCAACGTCCTGTGGTGCCTCGCCCAGCTATCGATGTGCCGGCCCTCGCTGACCCCCGCGATCGTGGAGCGCCTGTATGACGAGCGTCGCGGCCTTTTCCTCGACGAGGCGCAGCCCGGCGGCGGCCGTTCCGCGGTCGAGACATGGGCTGCCCTGGCGCCGCTGGCGCTTCCCGACCTCCCCGAGGAGATCGGGCGCCGCCTGGTCGAGGAGCACCTGCTCGATCGCGACCGCTTCTGGCTCCCGGTCCCTCCCCCGTCCGTCGCCGCGACCGAGCCCTCCTTCGTGCCGGGCGCCGGTCGCGGTCCCCTGCGCCGCTACTGGCGCGGCCCGTCATGGGTGAACGCGGCGTGGCTCGTCTGGATCGGGCTGGTGCGGCTCGGCTACGAGGACGAGGCAACGACCATCGCCCGCGCGCTGCGCGAGGCGGCGCTGAGGGAGGGCCTGCGCGAGTACTACCACCCGCACACGGGAGCCGGCCTCGGCGCCCGCGACTTCGCGTGGTCGGCGCTGCTGGTGGAGATGACCGAGCCGGATCCCGCCGCAGCGCGGAGTTACTTGTACCGGTAAGTGATTCGCCCCCGGTCGAGGTCGTAGGGCGACAGCTCGATCTTCACCCGGTCGCCGGGGAGGATGCGGATGTAGTGGCGCCGCATCTTGCCCGAGATGTGCCCCAGTACCTCGTGGTCGTTCTCGAGCTTGACCCTGAACATCGTGTTCGGCAGCGCCTCGGTGACCTCGCCCTCCATCTCGATCTTCTCTTCCTTGCCCATCGGCGGAGAGCTTAGCGACCCTCGAACGTGGCTTTTCCAGGCCCCTCCTCGAGGAAGCTGCGCACGGCGCGCTGCAGGTCCTCGGTCTGGAACAGGCCCCCCGCGGCCTCGGCCGTGACGCGATCCGCCTCGTCCACCCCACCCTCGAGGTAGCCGCGCACGATCCGCTTCGTCGCCGCGTGCGCCAGCGTCGGCCCGGAGGCGAGCCGGTGCGCGAAGCGCATTCCCTTCTCCAGCAGCTCGTCGCCGGGGACGACCCGGTTGATCACGTTCCAGCGCTCCAGGGTCGCGGTGTCGTAGATCCCGCCGGTCATCACGAACTCGCGCGCCCGGCCGGGCCCCGCGCGCTCGGCCATCCGCTGCGTGCCGCCGGCCCCGGGCGTGAGGCCGATCACCGCCTCGACGAGCCCGAAGCTCGCCGCCTCGGAGGCCCAGATCATGTCGCAGCCCAGCGACACCTCGAGCCCGGCCGTGAGACAGAGGCCGTGGACGAGGGCCAGCGTCGGGATCGGCAGCGCCTCGAGCCGCCGCACCGCGCCGAGCAGCGGCTTGAACATCTCGCTCGCCTGCGCCTGGTCGGCCTGTGCGAACACGTTCACGTCGGCGCCGCCCGTGAACACCTCCCCCTCCGCCCGCCACACGAGCGCGCGGGCGTCGGAGCCCTCGACCTCGTCCAGGCACGTGTTCAGCGCCTCGAAGGCGCGCGCGCCGAACAGGTTCAGCGGCGGGTCGTGGAGGATCATCGACGCGACCGTGCCGTCGCGCTCCAGCCTCACCACCGGCGGGTCGGTCATTCGCCGCGGATCCTCTCTGCCACCGCCGCGATCTCCTCGGCCTCGGCGCCCCGCGGGATCCACGGGAGCTTCAGCGGGTCGTCCTCGTAGCGGGGGATCACGTGGAGGTGGTAGTGAAAGATCGTCTGCCACGCGACCGGCCCGCAGGCGTTGAGGATGTTGAACCCGTCGGGCTCCAGCGCCTCACGCATCCGCTTCGCGAGGCGACGCGCGGCGGACATCGTGTGCAGCAGGTCGTCGTCGGAGACATCGATCAGGTCGGCGGAGTGCTCGCGCGGGACCACCAGCGCGTGGCCCGGGGTCGCCGGATTGATGTCCATGAACGCGACCGTGTGCTCGTCGGAGTCGACGATCTGGGCCGGGACGTCGCCGGCGACGATCCCGCAGAACAGGCAGTCGTTCATCGCGCCGGAGATTATTCGACGGACAGCATCTGCCGGGCCAGCGCGACGGCGTCCCCCCGAGAGCTCACCTCGCCGGCGAACCGCGCCGCGGCAATCTCGTCGAGCAACCGCCCCAGCTCCGGGCCCGGCTCGATCCCCAGCTCGGCGGCGAGCTCGTCGCCCCGGACGAGCGGCTCGGGCGCCCGGCCCCGCCGCCACGCGAGCGCCTCGACCATCATCTCGCGCGCGAGGTCGAGATGGGCATCGATCGCCTCGGAGCGGGTCCGCGGGCCCTGCGTCG
Organism: Solirubrobacterales bacterium; assembly: GCA_050697095.1. Classification (GTDB taxonomy): domain Bacteria; phylum Actinomycetota; class Thermoleophilia; order Solirubrobacterales; family 70-9; genus DASPWW01. Next base: position 153 of record JBOGZH010000261.1, on the reverse strand, counting down.
CGAGCCGGTCGGCGACCGTGAGCATGGTGACATCCACGGTGTCCGGCTCGGTCGCGACGATGTAGTCGTAGACGTGGTGCCGCGAGAGCGGCCGCTCATGGACGAGGAAGCCGAGTCGCAGGTGGTTGAGGGTCAGCGACTCGAGGTAGGAGG
>JBOGZH010000260.1:0-21710 GCA_050697095.1 Solirubrobacterales bacterium | reverse complement strand
GGGAGCCGGAATGGCAGCGCCATTGCGGCGACCGAGGACGCAGCCAGGCGCAGACTCGCAGCCGCCAGAACGGGGCATTCATTGGTGGACGGGGCACTAGGGCCCTCGAAGCGACCGCTCGAAGACCGGGCGCCCATCCTTGACCCGGTATCCGGCCAGGCGATCGAGCGTCGTGTCGCCCACCTCGTCGATCGAGTACGTGCCGAGCACGGAGCTGCGATCCGTCGTGTCGAGAAAGGCGTCGATCACGGCGGTGCGATCGATTCCGCCCTCCGCTCGTTCGATCGAATCGAGCACCACCGCCATCGCCTCGTAGCCGTACGCGGCGTACGGATCGGGCCCGCGGCCGTACTCGTCGCGGTAGCGGCGCACGAACTCCGGGCCCTCGGGCGGTGGGAGCTGAGCGGGGTCCTGCGCCGAGGCGGTGAGCCGCAGCAGCGATTCGATCGATTCCGCGTCGCGCATGAAGGCGGGATCGAGCAGAAGGGCGTCCGTGCCCATGAGGAGCGCCGAGGGCGCCCTGCGCGCGACACCGGTGAGGAACGGCAATCCGTGCCCCGCGCCCCCGTGGTAGACGAGATCCGGCCTCGACTTCGCGGCGCGCAGGAGCGCCCCCGGACCTCCCGGCCTCTCGACCGAGACGCCGAGGCTCTCCGCCTCCTCCGAGAACTCCTCGGCGACGGTGTCGCCAAACTCCGTTCTGGAATACACCAGCGCGCGGAGGACGCCCAGCCTCCTGGCCCAGCTCGCGCCCGCCGCGGCCTGCGCCTCGTCGTCGGGGATCACGCGGCCGAAAGTCCGCTCGCCGCTGGGCTGCACGAGCTCCGGCACCTCGTCCGATCCCGGGAACGGGCTGACCAGGTCCAGCGCGGTGCTCGCGGGCGAGACCTGGACCAAGCGAGCCTCGTTCGTGATCGGGAGCGAGACACGGGTAGCGCCGGACTCGAACTCGCCTATGTAGGCGATCGCGGTGCTGTCGGACGTCGCCTCGCGAGCATTCTCGGCCACAACGGCCGAGCTCCATCGCCCTCCCCGTGTGTCGTCGAGGAAGACCGCGTCGATCTCCACCTCCCCGGCCCGCCCGTCGGCGTCCTCGAGCGCGAGCCTCGCCCCGTCCCGGATCGCGCGTCCGTGCGGGGCGCTCGGCCCGCGCAAAGGCGAGCTGAGATAGACGGTGAGCGTGTCCCCCTCGCCCGCGCCGCCGCCCTCGCCGGCCGAGCAGCCCGCGAGCGCCGCCGCCGCAAGCGCCGCGCATGCGACGCCCAGACCCCGACCGGCGAACACTTTCAGTCCCGCCTCCTCGGCTCGTAGCCCTGATCGATTCTCAGCAGCCGGGCCAGGCTTCCTCGATGCTCGGCCACCCAGCGGTACGCGCGTTCGGTGGCGCGGGGAAAGCGCCCGAAAAGGCACGCGAGCGGCCTCCCGCCCGGAAGCAGCCGGGCGAGCGGCTCCGCCGCCGCGCCGGCCGAGGTCACCATCCCGTCCGGCCCGGCGAGGTGCCAGGAGTCGAGCCGGCGCCCCGGATCCATTCCCGCGAGCAGCCGCTCGCCCTCGGTGCTCTGGATCGCCGCCGCGCGCAGGCGGCCGCGGCGGTCCCAGAGCAGGACCTTGTCGAGCGACCACTTGCAGAAGCCGCAGTCGCGGTCGTAGAGGATCACGTGATCGGAGCGCATTATCTCCGCCCTCTATATTCGCGCCGTGAGGATCGGAGTACTGACCGGCGGCGGCGATTGTCCGGGGCTGAATGCCGTGATCCGCGCGATCGTGCGCAAGGGGATCGACGAGTACGGGCACGCGATCGTCGGCTTTCGCGACGGTTGGCGCGGGGTGCTCGACAACGAGTACGACGAGCTCACCATCGAGTCGACGCGGGGGATCCTTCACCGTGGCGGGACGATCCTCGGCACCTCGCGCACCAATCCGGTCAAGGACGACGAGGGCCCGCCGCTGGTCCGGGAGACGATGCGGAGCCTCAAGCTCGACGGCCTGATCGCGATCGGCGGAGAGGACACGCTCGGGGCCGCGAACCGGCTGCACGAGGACGGGGTATCAATGCTCGGCGTGCCCAAGACCATCGACAACGACCTGGACGGGACCGACGTCACCTTCGGGTTCGACACCGCCCTCCAGGTCGCGACCGAGGCGATCGATCGCCTGCACACGACCGCCGAGAGTCACCACCGGATCCTGGTCGTCGAGGTGATGGGACGGGACGCCGGCTGGATCGCCCTCTACTCGGGTGTCGCGGGGGGTGCCGATGTGATCCTCATACCCGAGCGCCCCTTCGACGTCGAGCAGGTCTGCGCGCTCCTCCAACGCCGCAAGTCCCGTGGTCGCAACTTCTCGATCGTCGTTGTCGCCGAGGGCGCGTCGCCGAAGGACGGCCGGGCCTTGGAGTCGGGGGGCGAGCTGGACGAGTTCGGGCACGCGCGCCTGGGCGGAATCGGGCACTGGCTCGAGAGCGAGATCGAATCGAGGACCGGCTTCGAGACCCGCGCCACCGTGCTCGGCCACGTCCAACGCGGCGGCACCCCGACCGCGTCCGATCGCGTGCTCGCGACGCGCTACGGGCTCGCTGCGATCACCGCCGCGAACGACGGCCGCTGGGGGATGATGCCGGCGCTGCGGGGGACGCGGATCGAGCTCGTGCCGCTCGCCGAGGCGGTAGCCGGCCTGCGCACGGTGCCGCTCGAGGACTACGAGGCGTTCGGGGCGTTGTTCGGCTGAGCGCGCGGCCGGCGTTAGGGCCGAAGGCTCTGGCGCAGCGGCTCGCTCACCCGCAGCACCACGCCGGTGAAGAGGATCGCGAGGAAGATCAGCGAGCTGACCGCGCCGCCGAGGCCGAAGGCGTACGCGACGAGCATCGCGCTCAGCCCGATCACCGTGAAGACGAGCAGCTGCACAGGCGCCAATCTATCCCATTGCCGCACGGGCATCGCGGAGGAACTCGGTGACCGCGGCGACGGCTGCCGACGCGTCCGGCGCGTCGGCGACGGCCCGGACCAGGCGGCTGCCGACGATCACCCCGTCCGCGATCCTCCCCACGGCCGCCGCCTGCTCCGGCGTCCCGACCCCGAACCCGACCGCGGCCGGGACGGCGGCCTCGGAGCGAACCTCGGCGACGAGCTCGCCGAGCTCAGCGGGAAGCTCCTCGCGCTCCCCCGTGATGCCCGAGACCGAGACCACGTAGACGAAGCCCTCGGCGCGCTCGCAGATCCACCGTCGCCGGTCGGGCGGCGTCGTCGGCGCCACCAGCGGCACCAGGGCGAGGCCCCGGGCGTCCAGCTCCGGCTCCAGCCCGCCGGCCTCCTCGAGCGGGAGGTCGGGGACGATCGTCCCCGCCGCGCCGGCGGCCTCGAGCCGCTCCGCGTACTCGCGCGGGCCCTCGGCGAGGATCATGTTCGCGTAGCACATCGCCACCACCGGGACGCGGTCGGCGACCTCCGCGCAGGTCTCGAGCACGCGTTCCAGGGTCGCGCCGCCGTCGAGGGCCGTGGTCGCGGCGGCGTGGATCACCGGCCCGTCGGCGAGCGGATCCGAGAACGGGACGCCGAGCTCGATCAGGTCCGCCCCGGCGTCGACGTACGCCTCCGCGACGGCTCGCGATGTGCCCGAGTCCGGGAAGTCGCCCATCATGTAGGGCATCAGCGCCGCGTGGCCGTCCTCGCGCGCCGCCTCGAACGCGGCGGCGATCCGCTCGACACCCGTGGCCAGCGGCGCTACACGGTCAGTCGCCATCGGCCGCTCCGAGCCGCTCGAGCACCTCGGCAAGGTCCTTGTCTCCTCGCCCACTGAGGCAGAGAAGGTCGTAGCCCTCCGGGTCCCCATCGTCGTCGAGCAGCCACGCGATCGCGTGGGCGGGCTCGAGCGCCGGGAGGATGCCTTCGAGCCGCGCGAGCTTGCGGAACGCCCGCAGCGCCGCAGCGTCGCCCACCGCGGCGTAGCGGGCGCGCCCGGAGTCGCGGAGCTGCGCGTGCTCGGGGCCCACACCCGGATAGTCGAGCCCGGCGGAGATCGAGTGCGCCTCGAGGATCTGTCCCTCTGAGTCGGCGAGCACCGACGACATCGTGCCGTGCAGCACGCCGGTGGTTCCGGCGACGAGCGACGCGCCATGGCGATCGCCGTCCAGCCCCTCCCCTCCCGCCTCGATCCCGATCAGCTCGACGTCGTCGTCGAGGAAGGCGTAGAAGGTCCCGATCGCGTTCGAGCCCCCGCCCACGCACGCGATCACCCGCGCCGGCAGCCCTCCCTCGAGCGCCAGCGCCTGCTCGCGAGCCTCGTTGCCGATCACGCGCTGGAGGTCGCGCACGAGCGCCGGATACGGCGAGGGCCCGACCACCGACCCGATCACGTAGTGCGTGCTGTGGACGTTCGCGACCCAGTCCCGGATCGCCGCGCTGACCGCCTCCTTCAACGTCCGCGCGCCGGCCTCCACCGGCGACACCTCCGCCCCGAGCAACCGCATCCGCTCCACGTTCGGGCGCTGGCGGCGCATGTCCTCGGTTCCCATGTAGACGACGCACTCGAGGTCGAGCAGCGCGCACGCGGTCGCCGCGGCGACGCCGTGCTGGCCGGCGCCGGTCTCGGCGATCACGCGCGGCTTGCCCAAGCGTCGCGCCAGCAGGGACTGCCCGATCGCGTTGTTGATCTTGTGCGCGCCGGTGTGCGCGAGATCCTCGCGTTTCAGGTACACGCGCCGCCCCGCGGCCTCGGACAACCGCTCCGCCCTGAACAGCGGCGTCGGGCGCCCGACGAAGTCGCGGAGCAGCGCATCGAGCTGAGCGTGAAAGCCGGAGTCGGCTCGTGCCTCCGCCCACGCCGCGGTCAGCTCGTCGAGTGCCGCGACGAGCGACTCCGGAACGAAGCGGCCGCCGTAGGGGCCGAAGCGCTCCTCGACGGTGCCGGCGGGGTCGTACCCCTGCTCGCTCATCACATCACCTCAGTTCGCGCTCGGCCCTGCATCAAATTCCCCGCCCGCCCCCACCTTTGTAGAGCCTCGCGCTCACAACGATGCCGGGCGCGCCGCGGGCCTCGCCCGCTCGAAGAACTCCGCGAGCAGCGTGGGATCCTTGCGCCCCGGCTCGGCCTCGACGCCGCTCGCCACATCGACCGCGTACGGCTCGACGATGCCGATCGCCTCCGCGACGTTGTCCGGGGTGAGCCCCCCGGCAAGGATCAGGGGCACGTTCGAGCGCCGGCCTGCGGCGAGCTCCCAGTCGAAGCTCTCCCCGGTCCCGCCCGGCGTCCCCCGCCGGTGGGCGTCGAGCATGTGGAAGTCGGTCCGGAAGGCCTCGGCGGCCTGGATGTCGGCCGCGCTGCGCACGCGGAGCGCCTTGATCACCTTGCAGCCGGTCCGCCGCGCGGCCTCGGCGCAGAACGCGGGACCCTCGTCACCGTGCAGCTGGAGCATGGTCAGCTGCTCCTCGGTCCCCGCGCGAGCGACCTCGTCGAGCGTCGAGTTGACGAACACACCGGTGACCTCGCAGCGACGCTTCGACGCGGCGCCGATCTCCGCCGCGTCGTCGGGCACGCAGAACCGCGGGCTCTCGGGATGATGGTTGAGCCCGATCGCCCACGCCCCGAGGCCCACGGCCTCCTCGGCGTCCTCGAGATTCGTGATCCCGCAGATCTTCACCCGGGTCATGCCAACAAGGTTGGCAGACCGGGGTCCGGCGTCACACCCGGCGGCGCCGCAAACTCCCCACTCGATCCCCGAAGCACGGCGAGATGGGCATTGACGATAGGCACCGTTAACTCCGCACTCGTGGCCGCGCGGCGATCGGGTTGCGGAATTGACGGCGTCGGCCGCCCTACTTGCAAGCCGTTTCGTGCTGGCGAAGGCCCGGCTTCGAGGCGGCTAGCTCGCCTGCGCCGGGCGCTCGCCGAGCGCAACCGTCACGTCCTGAGTCTCGTCGCCGCGTTGGACGGCGAGCGTGACCTCGTCGCCGGCCTGCTTGGTGTTGACGGCGGCGATCACGTCTTCCATCGCGGTCACCGGCTCGCCGTCGACCGCCGTGATCACGTCGCCGCCGGCGAGGAGCTGCTTGCCCCCGACCGCGACCTCCTGCTTGCCGGCCTCGATTCCGGCGGCGCCGGCGGGCCCGTCGGGGACGACCCGCTGGACCAGCGCGCCCTCGTCCACCGGGAGGTTGAGCGCGTCCGCGATCTCGGGCGTAAGGTCGGCGGCGCTGATCCCGAGGAACGCGTGCTCGACCTCGCCGCCGTCCAAGATCTGGTTGGCGACGTCGCGCGCGGTGTCGATCGGGACCGCGAATCCGACGCCGACGGAGCCGCCGCCACCGGCGGTTGCGATCTGGGAGTTGATCCCGATCACCTGGCCGTTCTGGTCGAGCAGCGCCCCGCCGGAGTTGCCGGGGTTGATCGCGGCGTCGGTCTGGATCACGTCGCTGATCGCGAAGCCGTTCGGCGCCTCGATCTGTCGCTGGAGCGCGGAGACGATCCCGGTGGTGACGGTGCGCTCGAGGCCGAAGGGATTGCCGATCGCGACCACGGGGTCCCCGACCTGAAGCTCGGAGGAGCTTCCAAGGGTGAGCGGGCGCAGCTCCGCATCGTCGGGGTTGACCTCGAGCACCGCGACGTCCGTGGAGGTGTCGCGACCGACAAGCTTTGCCTCGACCGGATCCTCGTCCTCGCCGAGCTTGACCTCGATGTTCCGCGCCCCCGCGACGACGTGAGCGTTCGTGAGGATGTGACCCTCGTCGTCGATCACGAACCCCGAGCCGCTCGCCGTCCCGCCGTCGGGCTGCGGGAACGGGTTGAGCGCCGAGGGCTCCTGGCGCGCCGAGTCCGCCTGGACAAAGGCGACCCCGGGCGAAACGCGGTCGTAGATCTCACCTACCAGCGCGTCCCGCTGGTCGTCGCGATCGGCTGCCGGCCTGGTCAGCGGGGCAGCGGCAAGCGGGGATCCGTCGTCGTCGTCGCCGCCGTCGATCCACCCAGCCGCGATCGCGATCCAGCCGAGCAGCCCGACCACGAGCCCGCCGAGCAGCGCTGACCCGAAGGGCCCCCGGAGGAAGCGCTTCGAGCGTTCGATCGGCACGGGTTGCGTCATCGCGGCCCCAGTATTGGCCGGGGGGATAAACGCCGACTTGAGCGACGCTAAACCAAGGCTAAAAGCTGGAAGCGGCCGCCGCCGGCGTTTCCCCAGCCTGCCTAGACCGGGTGCTCGCGGGTCGTCTCTTCGTCGAGCGTCAGCCCGCGGACCGCCGCCTCGGGATCCGCGGCGCGCATCAGCGTCTCGCCGATCAGCACCGCGTCGGCCCCGATCCGCTCCAGCTCGTCGAGCTGCTCGCGGGTCTCGTAGCCACTCTCGGCGACGACCGTCTTCCCGGCCGGGACGTCGGTCATCAGCTCGTGGGTGATCGAGATGTCGAGCGTGAGGTCGCGCAGGTTGCGGTTGTTGATCCCGATCACCTCGACGTCGAGGGCCAGGGCGCGCTCGAGGTCGTCGCCGTCGTGGACCTCGACGACGCAATCGAGGTCGAGCACCCGCGCCTCCTCGTACAGGCCCTCGAGCTCGGCGTCGTCGAGGGCGGCGACGACGAGGAGCACCGCGTCGGCGCCGCTGGCCGCGGCCTCGTAGAGCTGGTAGACGTCGACGGTGAAGTCCTTTCGCAGGATCGGCAGGTCACAGCCGCGCCGCGCCGCCTCGAGGTCGTCGAGCGACCCACCGAACTGGCGCTCCTCGGTGAGAATCGAGAGCGCGGCCGCCCCGCCCCGCTCGTACGCGGCGACGGTCTCCTCGAGCCCGGCGCCGGGGCTGATCTCACCGGCGCTCGGCGAGCGCCGCTTGAACTCGGCGATCAGCGACAGGCCGGGCCGCACCAGCGCCTCGCTGAACGGCCGGAAGCCGGTGCGCGTTCCCACCGCCTCCCTCAACTTCTCCGGCGGAACCTCGGCGCGGCGGCGTTCGACCGTCTCACGGACCCCCGCCACGAGCTCGTCGAGACTGCTCACGGTGCGGATAACCCTACCCGGCCGGTCTCAGGCGGTCGCCCCCGCGAGCCGCCCGGTGGTCTCGATCAGCGACTCGAGCACCTCGCTCGCGGCGCCGGACGCGATCGCCTCGCGCGCGCCGTCCACCCCTCCCCGTAGGTCCTCCGCCCCGCCCCCGGCCAGGATCGCGGCGCCGGCGTTGAGCACGATCACGTCGTGTGCCGGCCCCGAGCGCTCCTCGAACGCCTCGCGGACAACCCGCGCGTTCTCGTCCGGGGTCCCGCCGGCGACGGCGTCGAGCGGCCGCCGCTCGATCCCGTGGTCCTCGGGGCGCGTGAACCACTCCTCGGTGCCGCCGTCGGCGACCTCGATCACACGGGTCTCGTCGGAGAGGGTGATCTCGTCCACGCCGTCGGCGCCGCTGACCACGAGCGCGCGTACACAGCCGAGGCCGACGAGGGCCTCGGCGATCGTCTCCTGGTAGCCGCGGTCCGAGACCCCGAGCAGCTGCCGGCTCGCGCCGGCCGGGTTGGTGAGGGGCCCGAGGAAGTTGAAGATCGTCCGCACGGCGAGCTCCTTGCGCACCGGGACGACGTGCTTCATCGCCGCGTGGTGGCGCGGGGCGAACATGAACCCGAAGCCGATCTCCTCGATGCAGCGGGCGACGTCATCGGGCCCCAGCTCGATGTTGACACCGAGCGCTTCGAGCACGTCGGCCGATCCGCACCTGCTCGTGTTGGATCGATTCCCGTGCTTTGCGACCGCGCAGCCGGCCCCGGCGGCGACCAGCGCCGCGGCGGTGGAGATGTTGAAGGTGGAGGGCCCGCCGCCCGTCCCCGCCGTGTCGACGAGATCGGCGCGATCCGACTCCACGTGGGCGGCGAGGCGGCGCATCGTGCGCGCGAGCCCGACCAGCTCCGCGACGGTCTCGCCCTTCGCCCGCAGCGCGATCAGGAAGGCGGCGGTCTGAACGTCATCGGCCCGCCCCTCCATGATCTCGTCGAGGACGGCTGAGGCGTGGTCGGCCGTCAGGTGGGTGCCGTCGCAGACGGCGTCGATCGCTCGGGTGACGATGTCGTTGGGCATCAGTTGTCAGTAGCCAGTTGTCAGTTGTCAGTTGTCATTCCATTGTCGAGGAAGTTGCGGAGCAGCTGCTTGCCGTTCGGGGTGAGCACCGATTCGGGGTGGAACTGGACCCCCTCGGCGGGCAGCGAGCCGTGGCGGACGCCCATCACCACGTCCTCGAACCCGGCGGTCTTGTGGAGGGCCTCGGGAAGGTCCGGGTCGGCGACGAGCGAGTGATAGCGCCCGGCGGTGAACGGGTTGGGGAGCCCGCGGTAGACGCCTTCGCCATCGTGCTCGATCGTCGCGTTCTTTCCGTGGGTCGGCTCGCCACGAATCGTGCGGCCGCCGAACGCCTCGACCATCGCCTGATGCCCGAGGCATACGCCGAGCACCGGGATCTCGGCCTCCGCGAAGGAGCGGGAGGCCTCGATCGAGATCCCGGCCTCCCGCGGCGTGCACGGGCCAGGGGAGATCACGAGGCGATCAACCCGGCGGTCGAGCAGCTCGTCGACGGGGGCCTTGTCGTTTCGCACGACCTCGACCTCCGCACCGAGCTCCCCCAGGAACTGGACGAGGTTGTAGGTGAAGGAGTCGTAGTTGTCGATCACGAGGACGTTCATGGCCACTCGGGTTGTGACGCCGCCATCTCGATCGCGCTGAAGATCGCCTTCGCCTTCTGCACCGACTCGCGGTACTCGTAGTCGGGCTTCGCATCCGCCACCGTCCCGCCGCCTGCCTGCACGTGCGCCGTCCCGTCCTTGACGACGACGGTGCGGATGTGGATCGCGGTGTCGAGGTCGCCGTTGAAGCCCAGGTACCCGATCGCGCCACCGTACGAGCCGCGCTTGTGCGGCTCGAGCTCGTCGATGATCTGCATCGCGCGGACCTTCGGCGCGCCGGAAAGCGTCCCGGCGGGAAGCGTCGCGCGGAGGGCGTCCATCGCGGTGATTCCCTCGCGCAGGCGACCGGAGACCTGGCTGACGATGTGCAGCACGTGCGAATAGGTCTCGACGGCCATCAGCTCGTCCACGGTCACGCTCCCGTACTCGCACACGCGGCCGAGGTCGTTGCGGCCGAGGTCCACCAGCATCACGTGCTCGGCGCGCTCCTTCGGGTCCCGGAGCAGCTCCTCGGCCCGCCGGCGGTCCTCCTCCTCGCTCTCCCCGCGCGGATAGGTGCCGGCGATCGGGCGTGTCTCGACCCGGCGGCCGCTCACCTTGAGCAGCGGCTCGGGGGAGGCACCGGCGATCTCGAAGTCGCCGAAGTCGAGGAAGTACATGTAGGGAGACGGGTTGACCGCGCGCAGCCCGCGGTAGATCGAGAACGCCTCGACCGCCGCCGGGGCCGAGAATCGCTGCGAGGGAACGACCTGGAACGCGTCGCCGGCGTGGACGTACTCGATGATCCGCCGCACGACGGACTCGAACTCGTCCTGCGTGAAATTCGATTCGAAACTCACGGGCGCCGGCAGGGCACGTGCGGGCGAGGCCGGCACCGGCTCGCGGAGGCGGGCGCGCGCCTCCTCGATCGCCTCGACGGCGCGGGCGTACGGGGCGTCGACGTCGCCGTCGTCGGCGACGAAGGCGTGCGCGAGCACGGTCAGCTCGTGGCGGAGGTGATCGAACGCGAGCAGGGTCTCGGTGACGATCACCGCCATGTCCGGGAGCTCGAGCGGGTCCGGGTTGGGCTCCCCGAGCGGCTCGACGGTCCGCACGAGGTCGTACCCGAAGATCCCCACCGCGCCCCCCGCGAACGGCGGCAGCCCCTCGGCCGGCGCGACGCGAAAGCGCCCGAGGTACTGCGCGAGGGCGGCGTACGGATCGGGCGCGGCGTGCGTGGCGCTCGGCTCCTTCCAGGCGCCGCTCGACGCCGCCCTCGACGCCTCCTCACCGCTCCACTCCATGAGCGTGCCCCGCGACCAGCGCAGCACCGCGCGCGGCCTGAAGCCGAGAAACGAGTAGCGACCGAGGCGGCCCTGCTCGGCGGACTCGAGCAGGAACGTGGGGCCACCGGCCCGCAGCTTCAGGAACGCGGAGACAGGCGTCTCGCGGTCCTCGATGAAGCGGTAGACGACCGGGATCACGTTGCTCTCGCGGGCGAGCTCGCGCGCCCGCTGGAGGTCGGGCTCGAGCTCCAAACGACGGTCAGCGGCGACGGCCATTGAGCAGCTCCAGCACCTCGGCCATCGAGACCCCGCGCGAGAGCAGCAGCACGTTGAGGTGGTAGACGAGGTCCGCGCCCTCCTCGGCGACTCGCTCCTCGGACTCCGAGCGCGCCGCCTTCGCGGCCTCCCCCGCCTCCTCGCGAAGCTTCGCGCCGATCCGGGGTGGATCCTCGAGCAGCTCGACCGTGTAGGAGCCGGCCGGCCGCTCCCGTGCGCGAGCGGCCAGCGTGCGCTCGAGCGCGGCGAGGGACTCGTGGGTCGCGGGTGCGGGCTCGTCCGGCGCCGGCGGCGCGTCCACGCCGGGATCGGCGCTCCCGTCGAGATCGCGGTAGAAGCACGAGCGCTGGCCGGTGTGGCATGCCGGGCCGGCGGGCTCGACCAGGGCGACGACCGCGTCGCCGTCGCAGTCGTAGCGGAGCTGGCGCACGCGCTGCACGTTGCCCGATGTGGCGCCCTTGTGCCAGATGTCGCGGCGCGAGCGGCTGTACAGGTGGACCTCGCCCGTATCCCGGGTCCGCCCCAGCGCCTCCTCGTTCATGTACGCGAGCATCAGCACCTCGCCCGTGCGCCAATCCTGGACCACGCATGGGACCAGCCCACGCTCGTCGTAGCGGATTCCCTTGATCATTGCCTGAGTGTACGAGTCGGGCTGTCGCCCGCCCGGGCGGGGTCCGTTCAGTGCGGCGAGCGCGTCAGTCGATCCCGAGCCGGTCGAGCAGCGCCGCGTCGCGGCGCCACCGGCGTCGCAGCTTGACGTTCAGGTCGAGATAGACGCGGGCGTCGAGCTCGCGCTCGAGCTCGCGCCGGGCCGCGGCGCCGACGTCGCGAACCATCTTTCCGCCGCTGCCGATCAGGATCCCCTTCTGGGACTCGGTCTCGACCCACACCTCGGCGTCCACCGCGACCAGGCCGTCCTGGCGCTCCTCGACCTCCTCGACGAGGACCTCGACCGAGTGCGGGACCTCCTCGCGGGTGCGCCGCAGCACCTGCTCGCGGATCAGCTCGGCGAGCCGGATCTCGCGGGAGGCGTCCGTGCGGTCCCCCGGCGGATACAGAAGCGGCCCCGCGGGCAGCCCCTCGACCAACCGCTCCACCAGGGGCGAGATCCCCGTTCCGCGCCTGGCGCTGACGGGGAAGATCTCGTCGGCGACCTCGAGCGACTCGGCCTCGACCAGCGCCTTCGCGGCTCCGGGCCTGCGGAGACGATCGGTCTTGTTGACCGCGCACACGATCGGGGTGTCGCCGCCCGCGTCGAGCAGCGCCCGAGCGATGAACCGGTCCCCCGGCCCCACCCCCTGCTCCCCGTCGATCACGAGCAGCACGGCGTCGGCGTCGGCGAGCTCATGCTCGACCCTCCGCTGCATCCGCCCGGTGAGATCGTCGCGGGGCCTCTGCACGCCAGGGAGGTCGACGAGGACCATCTGCCATCCGCCGCCCGGGTCCGTCGCGATCCCCCGGATAGCCCGCCGCGTGGTCTGCGGGCGATCGGAGACGATCGCGACCTTGGCCCCGACGATCGCGTTCGCGAGCGTCGACTTGCCGACGTTCGGCCGTCCAGCGAGGCCGACGAAGCCCGACCGCGTGTCTAGAGCTTCCATGCGTAGGAGATCGAGCGCCAACTCGGCCGCTCGCGCTCGTAGAAGCGATGGGCGTCGCTCCTCGCCTCGCCCGAGTCGAGCTCGAGATGCGTGGCGCCGCGCGCCCGCGCCCAGCTTCGCGCCTCCGCGAGCAGCTTCGCGCCTACGCCCTCCGCGCGGCGCTCGGGATCGACCGCGAGGTCCTCCACCCAGCAGCGCCGCCCGAAGCGCACCGAGTCGAGGTCGATGTAGGCCGTGCATATTCCGATCAGGCGGCCATCCCGCTCGGCGACCAGCACTGCGCTGTCCTCTGATCGGATCGCGCCCGCGAGCGCGCTCGCCGCGTGCTGCTCGTCCCAGGCGTCGGGACGGGACCCCGGCGCCGCGAACAGCCACTCGTAGAGCGGGATCATCGCGTCGACCTCTTCTTCACTAGCCGGCCGAATCCTCAGCTCCCGCTCGCTCGCACTCGAATCACCGGCAATCATGCTCGCTCGCTCCCGCCTCCGGTTCGGCCGGGTGGGTGAAGGGATGCCAGGACGCGTCGCTGGAACGCGAGCATCTCGCCGCCGTCCGCCTCGTGGTCGTAGCCGCACAGGTGAAGGACGCCGTGGACCGCCGCCTCGCGAACGTCGCTCGCCCTCTGCGGGCAGATCACGACGTCGCCCAGCTCGCGTGGACCCGTCGTCTCGCCCGCGCCGTCGACCGGGAACGCGAGCACGTCGGTGGCACTGTCCCGCCCCCTGTGGGTCCGGTTCAGCTCCCGGATCCTGGGCTCGTCGACGAGGTCGACCGACAAGTGCCCGTCCTCCACGCCCGCGGCCTCCAGGGTGGCCGCGACCGCTTCGCGCAGCTCCGCGGGGACGTCGCCGAGCTCCGCGCTCAACTGCGGCGATCGCCGTCGCGCGATTCGTCGCCCTCCTCGTCCGAGTACTTGCCGTACGCGGCGACGATTCGCTGCACGAGCTTGTGGCGCACGACGTCCTCACCGCCGAAGCGGACGAAGGAGATGTCGGCCACGTCGGAGAGGATCTCCCCGATCACGACCAGCCCGGAGCGCTGGTCGCGCGGGAGGTCGATCTGGGTGATGTCCCCGGTGACCACCATCCGGGAGCCGAACCCCAGCCGGGTGAGGAACATCTTCATCTGCTCGGGGCTCGTGTTCTGGGCCTCGTCGAGGATCACGAACGAGTCGTTGAGCGTGTTGTGCGTGATCAGGAAGTCGTCGGTGACGTACAGCGAATCGGGTGCGGCGACCTGGATGCACACGGTCTCCGCCTCGTCCACCGGCTCGATCGCGTCCACGAAGCGCATCGGGCGACCACCGCCAAAGCGCCGATAAGGGTCGCGCTTTCGCTGGAGGCGGAACGGCTCGATCCCCCGGGGTAGGCGGATGTCGAACACGAACGCGTCAGACCGGTGATGCGCGGGCCGACCGTTGGCCCGCCCCGGAGGTCGCCCGGCCGCTTTACGCCGCCGTGAGTACGCGACCCCCCCGAGCGAGCGAGCGAGGAAGGTGACGTCCTCGCGAAGCCGTTCGGAGCAAGTCGAGTACTGGACGCGGCATGTGCGACCACGCTGGGTGACCGGCCCGCCGTCGCTGTCGAGGAGACCCTGAAGCACTGCGAGGCGAACCGCTGAGTCGTTGTACAGGTACGCGTCGGGAACGAACTTCGTTCGCGAGCTCGTGCCGGCCAGGCCAAGCTCGCGCAGCGTGACGGTGACCGGATTGGCGACGATCACGCCGCCGCGATGGCCGGCGGGATTACGAAGGACGTAGTCCACTCCGCTCTTGTGGCGGATCTCGATTCCGTCGAGCCTCTCCTCGAGCGCAAGGGCCAGCTCCGGATCCGCCGTCGCGAACGTCGGGGTTGTCGAGGTCGTGAGGCAGCCATCGCCGAGCAGGACTCCGAGGGCGTACGGATCCATCGGCACATCGCGAGGCGCGAACTCGACCGGCTCGCCCAGAAGTGGCAACTCGAATCGGTCCTGGTGGGCAGCCCGCAGCCGCCCAATCATCTCGCGCGTCTCAACGATTCGGCCCTGCTTTCCTCGCCGGCGATCGTCCGGTGTCGAGACGCTCCACAGATGCTCCGAGCAGCAGACCGTCGACGCCCCGTCCTGTGTCCGCAAACGGAAGACCTCCTTTCGGCCCTGGGGGTAGACCCCGAGGACGGGCGTCGGAAGCCCGTTCGAGCCGACGACCAGATCGCCCACCCGCAGGCTCCCGATCGGCCGGAAGCCGGATGGCGTCAGCACGGCAGCGGAGAGCGGTTGCGCGCGGCCCCGCATGAATGCCAGCGGGGCGACCTCGATCACGCCGTTCTCGAAGTACGTATTGACGCGGTCGGGGTCGAGCATGTCGTACAGCGCGTCGAACAGCGGCCGCAGGTAGGGGTCGACCTTCGCCTGGATGTCTCCCGGAAGGAAGCCGAGCCGCTCGCCGGCCTCGACCGCCGGACGGGTGAGGATCACCCGGCTGACCTCACGAGCGTCGAGCGCCGCCACCGCCATCGCCACGGCGAGGAAGGTCTTGCCGGTCCCGGCGGGGCCGATCCCGAAGGTGACCGTGTGCCCGCGGATCGAGTCCACGTAGCGCTTCTGGTTCACCGTCCTCGGCGCCACCTTCGTGTTCCGGTGGCGCCAGATCACGTCCTCGAGGATCTCCGAGGGGCTCTCGCTCGCGTCGAGCGCGCCCGTCACGGCCTCGATCGTCCCGGGGGCGATCTCGTGCCCGCGCTCGATCAGACCGACGAGCTCGTCGACAACCGACTCCGCGGAGCGCACCTCCCCGGGCTCGCCGTCCAGCGTGAGCACGTTTCCCCGCAGGTAGAGCTCGCAGTCGAGGTGTCCCTCGAGCGCCCGCAGCACGGCGTCCTCTGAGCCGGCGAGCTCGGCGGCGACCGCGTTGTCGAGCGTCAGCTGCTTACGCGCCAAGCCGCTCCCGTACCGCCTCGCTGACACGCTTGCCCTCGGCGCGCCCGTCGACCTTCGGCATCACGACGCCCATCACCTTGCCCGTGTCGCCCGGGCCCTCGGCGCCCGACTCCTCGATCGCCTCGGCGACCAGCGTGCCGAGCTCCTCCTCGGACATCTCCGTCGGGAGGTAGCTCTGGATCAGCTTCGCCTCCGCCTCCTCCGCCTCGGCCCGATCGACGGTTCCGCCCTCGCGGTACGCCTCCGCAGCCTCGAGCCGGCGCTTGCGCTCCCGGCGCAGCGCGCCGACCTCGTCACCCTTGCCGGACTTTGCCTCCTGCTGAAGGGAGTTGGCGACCATTCGCAGCGCGCCGACCCTGTCGCGCTCGCCGGCCTTCATCGCTGCCTTGGTGTCGGCCTGGACCTGATCGAGGATGCTCACGGTTCAAAGGGTAGCCTCCGCCCATGCGTGCGGAGGTGACCGCGAACTACTGGCAGTCGCGCCGCCAGTTCCGCTACTACCGCGAGGTCCTCCGGCTCGCCCGCGAGCACGCGCCGGCCGGGGGCTCGGCGCTCGACGTTGGCGCGAACGAGACCGAGCTGCTGGGGTGGCTCGATTGGTTCGAGCGCCGGGTCGCGGTGGACGTGCGCGACGTCCCAGAGTGCCCCGGGATCGAGGCCATCGTCGCGGACTTCAATCGCTTCGAGCCGGAGGGAGCGTTCGACCTCGTCCTCTGCCTCCAGGTGCTCGAGCATCTGGAGGCGCCCGCGCCATTCGCCCGCAAGCTCCTTCGCACGGGCCGGATTGCGATCGTCAGCGTGCCGTACCGGTGGCCGGGATGGGTGACGGATGAGCACGTGCAGGATCCGGTGGACGAGTCGAAGCTGCGCTGGTGGACCGCGCGGGATCCGATCGCGACCTCGGTCGTCGAGGACCTGGGGATGGAGCGCCTGATCTCGGTCTATCAGGGCGACAGCGCTACCCGCTCGACCTGACCGAGCGGCATCTGGAGGAAGCGGGTCCCGAGCTCGCGGAAGGACTCCACGTCGCCCGTACAGAGGAAGCGGTACGTCCCCTCGCCGTGGTTGGCGGACTCCAGCCCGCGTGACTCCAGCGCCCGCTGCACGGTCGCGGCGACCGCGTGGCCCGCGGTCACCAGCCGCACGTCGCGGCCGAGGATGCGCTGGAGCATCGGCCCGACGAGCGGATAGTGGGTGCAGCCCAGGATCAGGGTGTCCACCTCGGCCCGCTTGATCGGGGCGCAGTAGGAGCGCACCTTGGCGACCACCCCCTCGTCGAAAGGGAACCCGTTCTGGATGATCGGCGCGAGGTCGGGGGCCGCGACCTCGGTCACGTCGAGCGCGCGCCCCTGGCGCTCGAGCGCACGGCGATAGGCGCCGCCCTCGACGGTCGCAGGCGTGGCGAGCACGCCGACCCGGCCCGAGTCGGTGATCGCCGCGGCGATCTCCGCCTCGGGCTCGATCACCGATACGACCTCGGTGCCTTGGCCCGCCGCGATGGCCCGCGCCGCATCGGCGCCCGCCGAGGTCGCGGCGTTGCAGGCGATCACGATCAGCTTCGCCCCCCGCTCGAGCAGAAACCGCGTGTCCTCGACGACGTAGCCGCGCAGCTCCGCGAGCGGCTTGGTGCCGTAGGGGAAGCGCGCGTTGTCGCCGAGGTAGAGGAAGTCCTCCTCCGGCAGCGAGACGAGACACTCGTGGAGCACGGTGAGCCCTCCGACGCCGGAGTCGAAGACGGCGATCGGGAGCGAGCGACGCTCAGGTGGGTGTCCTGACATGTGTGGCGATTGTGCCTGGTCGGACGGTCGGGCCGCGATCGGCCATCTAGGACCGCAGGTAAGGTGCGCCGCGAGTTGTTCGAGGCGTGGCAAACCGAGCTCCACGGCCATCGGGTCATCTACCGGATCGCCGGAAGCGGCCCGCCCGTGGTCCTGGTTCACGGGATGGTGAACTCCTCGCGGCACTGGGAGACGGTTGCGCTGCGGCTCGCCTTGGACCACACCGTGATCGCGCCGGATCTGCTCGGGCATGGCGACTCCGCCGCGGTGCGCGGCGACTACTCGCTCGGCGCGCACGCGGCCAGCATTCGCGACCTGCTCGCCACGATCGGAATCGACAGGGCGACGCTCGTCGGCCACTCGCTCGGCGGCGGCGTCGCGATGCAGTTCTTCTACCAGTTCCCTCAGCGCACCGAGCGCCTTGTGCTGGTCTCGAGCGGGGGGCTCGGCCGCGAGGTCGGCCCGCTGCTGCGCGCCGCCGCGCTGCCGGGGGCGGCGGCGGTCGTGTGGCTCGCCGCCCATCCCCGCCTCATGACCGAGCTCGATCGCGCGGGCGAGCGGCTTAGCCGACGGGGCTCCGCAAAGGGCACTCTGCTGCAGGCGGTCGCCCGCGCCCTGCGCCCGCTCGAGCAGCCCGGGGCGCGGAAGGCGTTCCTCCAGACCCTCCGCTCCGTGATCGACTTCCACGGTCAGCGGGTGAGCGCGCGCGACCGGCTCTACCTCCTCCGCCCGATGCCGACGCTGATCGTGTGGGGCGAGCGCGACAATACGATCCCCCTGGACCACGGGCGCGAGGCGCACCACGCGATTCCCGGCAGCCGCTTCGAGACCCTCCCCCGCGCAGCGCACTTCCCCCACCTCGAGGATCCCGAGGGACTCGCCGACGTCCTCGGCGACTTCCTTCGCACCACCGAGCCGGTCCACATCGACGACGCCGACTGGGGCGACGTCGTCTCCCGCCGCTCGCCGCGCAGCCGAAGGCTCCGCAGCGCCGCGGCGTAGCGGCCGCTCAGCGAGCCAACAGGAGCGCGTGCCACTCCCCGTCGGCGCGGCGATCGCGCTCGGCGAGACCGCAGCGGCCGAACCCGGCGACGACGTCGTCCACCTCGCCCGCGAGCAGCCCTGAGCAGATCACCGTTTGGGGCGGCTCGCCTCCGTGGAGGAGCCGTTGCGCGATCGCCCGGAGCACCGGCGCGGTGAGGTTGGCGGTGACCGTCGGTGCGCTCGGCGGCGACTCCTCGCGCAGGTTTACCCGGGAGACCTCCACCTCGACGCCGTTGGCAGCCGCGTTCTCCTCCGCCGCCTCGAGCGACGCGCGCTCGTGGTCGCACGCCGACACGGGCGAGAAGCCGAGCTTCGCGGCCGCGATCGCGAGCACTCCCGATCCCGTCCCCAAGTCCGCCGACGCGCCCCCGGCTCCCCGGGCGTCGACGTGCTCGAGCAGCAGCTCGAGGCAGAGACGGGTCGTCGCGTGCGCCCCCGTGCCGAACGCCCGCGCCGGGTCGATCACGATGTCGATCGCGTCGCCCTCGTCACGTCCGGCGTCGATCCACGAGGGCCTCACCCGGAGTCGCTCGCCGACCACGACGGGGCCGTGGAAGTCGCGCCACCGATCCGCCCAGTCGTCGGGGATCTCGGAGGAGCTGACCTCGGCCAGCCCTTCGCCCGTCACGGCCTCCAGGTCGGGGAGCGCGGGGAGCTCCCCCGGGGCGCCGTAGATCGCGAACTCGGCGTAGGTGTCGCCGCGCTCCTCCTCCACCCCACCCGGGGCGAGCTCGAGCAGCTCCGCGAGCACCCGGTCCGCGTGCTCGGGAGGGCAGCGAACGGCGAGCCGGATCACATCGCTACTTGAACGCTCGCCTCACCCGCGAGAACAGGCCCTCGCGCCCGTCGCGGCTGAGGTTGTCGGGGCCGAGCGTGTCGCCGAGCCGCTCGGCGAGCTCGCGCTGCTCCTCGCTCAACCTGCCGGGCACGATCACGTTCACGAACACGTGCTGGTCGCCGCGGTGCGCGCCGCGCAGGTCGGGCAGCCCCACCCCGCGCAGGACCACACGCTGACCGGGCTGGGTCCCAGGCTCGACGTTGATCTCGCGCTCGCCGTCGAGGGTCGGCACCGTCGCCTCCGTGCCGAGCATCGCCTCGGTCGCCGGGATCTCGATCACCGTGACGAGGTCGGTGCCCTCGCGCTGGAAGCGCTCGTCATCGGCGACGTGAACGCGAACGTAGAGATCGCCGGCGCGGGCGCCCGCCTCACCGGCGTGACCGGCCCCCGCGATCCGGATCCGCTGCCCCGACTCGATCCCTGGCGGGATCTCTACGTCGAAGCTGCGGGTGCCTGCGATCCGGCCCCGCCCCCCGCACTCCTCGCACGGCTGCTCGGGCACCCGCCCGTCGCCCGCGCAGCGGGTGCACGTCCCGGCGCGAACGAACTGGCCGAGCGCGCTCTGGGTGACGCGCCTGATCTGGCCGGTGCCGCCGCACTCCTCGCAGGTCCTGATCGGGGTGCCCGGCTCGGCACCGTTGCCGCGGCAGCGCTCGCACGCGGTCACCGCCTCGAAGGACAGCTCTCGGGTCGCGCCGGTGAGGACCTCCTCCAGCGACATCTCGACCTCCGCGGCGACGTCCCCGCCGGCGGCGGGGCCGGCGCGACCGAACCCGAACATCTCGCCGAACAGGGGATCGCCGCGCCCGAAGAACGACTCGAGGACATCCTCGAGGTTGCCGAACCCCCCGGCCCGCGGGCTCCACCCCCCGGTGCGAAGCCCCTCCTCGCCGAACGCGTCGTAGACGCGGCGGCGCTCGGAATCGGACAGGACCTCGTACGCCTCCGCGGCGCGCTTGAACTTCTCCTCCGCATCGGGGTCGTGGCGGTTGACGTCCGGGTGCAGCTCGCGGGCGAGCTTGCGGAAGGCCTTCTTTATCTCCGCCTCGCCCGCCCCCCGCTCGACGCCGAGGAGGTCGTAGTAATCGGTCGCCATCAGATCAACGCTCGTAGACGGTCTCGAAGAAGCGCGACAGCTCGCCGGCGGCGTTCTGCACGGAGGCGATCGCGGTCGCGTAGTCCATCCGCAGCGGGCCGACGACACCGACGGCGCCAAGGTTGCGGTAGCCGAGCCCGTAGTTCGCGCCGACCACGCTCATCGAGCGCAGCTCGGGCTCGGGGTTCTCCCCCCCGATCCAGAGGAAGACCGAGCGCTCGTCGAGCGCGGAGCGGAGCATCCGCAGGATGCTCGCGCGGCGCTCCAGCGCCTGCATCAGGGCATCGACGTGGGGGACGTCCGCGGCGCGATCCTCGGAGAGCAGGCGGGCGGCGCCGTCCAAGTAGAGGATCTCGTCGGCCCGCTGCTCGAGATCGGTGAACGCGCCGCCGATCTCCTCGAGGAAGCGGCGCTCCGTCTCGTCCAGCTCGGCGTCCGCGAGCCGGCCCGCGATCATCCGCGCGCCGAGGCCCATGTCCGCGAGACGCTCGTTGAGGTAGCTCGCGGCCCACTCGACGACGCCGGGATCGACCGGCTCGGCGAAGGTGAACACCCGCTTGTTGACCATTCCGTTCGACGCGATCACGACCACCATCACGACGCGCGGCTGGAGCATCAGCACCTCGACCCTGTGGATGCGGGCGCTGCCCGGGGGCGGTGCGGTGACGAGCGCGAGCAGGTCCGTGACGCGCGAAAGCGCCGAGGTCGTCTCGCGCATCGCCTCGTCCACCTCGTGGCGCATGCGCTCCAGCTCGAGCCCGGCGCGGCGGCGCGCCGGAAGGCGCCTGTCGGCGGCGATGAGGGAGTCCGCATACAACCGGGAGCCGCTGTCGGTCGGGACCCTTCCCGCCGAGGTGTGGGGATGGCTCAGATAGCCGGCGCTCTCCAGCGCAGCGAGCTCGCCCCGCACCGTGGACGGGCTCCACTCGACCTCCTCGCGGGCGGCGATTGCCCGCGAGCCGACCGGCCGCCCGGACTCCAGGTAGGAGTCGACAACCAGCGTCAGGACCCGCTCCTGGCGGTCCGTGAGGGTCACATCAGGCGGCAAGTTCGCGAGCGAACTTGCCGGTGGTCTCGGGTTCGCATCACCAACGATTCTAGGACCGGGCCGCGGCGGACCGCGGAGGGTTCGATCCGCTCAGGCGATCTCGAACACAGCCTCGGCGTTGCGGATGATCCCGTTGCCGCTCTGCTCGGCGACGGTGTCGGTGACGACGCGGCCGTCGCCGGCCTCCTTGACGGTGGAGGTGACGAC
>JBOGZH010000259.1:0-19920 GCA_050697095.1 Solirubrobacterales bacterium | reverse complement strand
AGAGTCAAGCATGGCAAGGACGCAGGGAGCCGGAATGGCAGCGCCATTGCGGCGACCGAGGACGCAGCCAGGCGCAGACTCGCAGCCGCCAGAACGGGGCATTCATTGGTGGACGGGGCACTAGGCGCTGGCCCCCACGCCGGCGGGCACGCGCTGAATTGCGGCGGGCATCAGGGCGGTGGCGACGATCACCACGCCGAAGGCGACGCTTCGAAGCACGATTCCGAGCGCGTCGGCGCCGATCGGGTCGCCGAACACGAGCACCCCGCCGCCGATCGAGGCGCAGTTCGCGGCGACGGACGAGACCGCGATCACCGAGATCGCGCCGCCGGTCTGCAGGCCACGGGCGAGCGCGAAGAAGGCGCCCACCCCGGCGATCAGCAGAACGCCCGTCCACGGACTGACGATGCTGAGCGGATCACCCGGGACGGTTCCGACCAGCGCCTTGATCGCGACGTTTGCGACGCCGAGAAGCAGCCCCGCGGCCAGGCCGAGCAGCGGCCCGCGGGAGCTGCCGAGCGATCCCGCCGTCCCCGAGAGAAGCAGCAGCGCCCCGACGCCCACCGCACCGCACTCGAACGCGATCATCGCCGCGAGCGAGTATTCGCTGGAAGCGTGCGTGGCCTCGGGGACGGTGGCGCCGAGGAACGCGAGACCCGCGGCGATCAGCCCGAGCCCCACCCACTCGCGCCGCGTCACCGGGAGCCCGAACCATCGCTGGGCCAGATAAGCGAGCAGGACTATCGAGCCCGAGATCACCGTCTCCACGAGGGAAAGCGGTGCGAAGGCGAGCGCGACGACGTGCAGAGCCCACGCGCCGGCCGCGATCGCGAACCCGATCGTCCACCACCGCGAGCAGAACAGGGCGGCCGCGCTGCGCAACGGGTGGCGCAGCCGTACGTCGGGAGCCGCGACCGCGCCGCGGTGCTTGCAGAGCATCGAGACGTTGACCGCCAGGGCGGAGGCGAGGGCGAGCAGGATGCCGAGCTCGATCACGCGCCGAGGCTAGCTCAGATGCTCTCGCATCCGCTCCAGCGCTTCCGTGAGGCGGTCGTCGGGCGTGGTGAGCGAGATGCGGAAGAAGCCCTCGCCGCTCGGTCCGTACATCGAGCCCGGTGAGACGACGACGGCGGCCTCCTCGAGCACGAGCTCCGAGAACGACACGGATGTGTGGCCGTCGGGCACCGGCGCCCACACGTAGATCGTCCCCCTCGGCGGCTGGATGTCGACCCCGATCTCGCGCAGGCTCCCGACGACGAGGTCGCGCCGGCGAGCGTAGATCTCGTTCATCTCGTCGATCGCCTTGCGCGGGCCGTTCAGCGCCGCGGCGCCGGCGAGCTGAACGGCCTCGAACAGGCCCGAGTCCACGTTCGTCTTCAGGCGCCAGTAGGAGCGGATCGCTTCTGCGTTGCCGAGAATCGCGGCGCAGCGCCACCCCGTCATGTTGAAGCCCTTGGAGAGGGAGAACACTTCGACCCCGACCTCCATCGCCCCGGGGGTGGCGAGGAAGCTCGGCGCGACGTAGCCGTCGAACGTCGTCTCCGAGTACGCGTTGTCGTGGACGACGAGGATCTCGTGGCGGCGGGCGAGCTCCACCACGCGCTCGAAGAAGCCGTCGGGAACGATCGCGCCGGTGGGGTTGTTCGGGTAGTTGATGAACAGCAGCCGGGCGCGCTCCAGGGTCTCCCCCGCCTCGCGCTCGAGTTCCTCGAGATCGGGGACGAAGCCGAGATCGGGCCGCAATGGAAGCAGGGCGGCGTCCGCGCCCGCGAGGGTGGGCCCGGCGGTGTACACCGGGTAGCCGGGGTCGGCGGCGAGCGCGACGTCGCCCGGGTCGAGGAACGCGAAGCAGAGGTTGTAGATGCACTCCTTCGCCCCGATCGCCGGCATCACCTCGCGGTCGGGATCGATCTGGACCCCGAAGCGGCTCGCGTAGAAGGAGCGCAGGGCGGCCCGCAGCTCGTCGCGGCCGCGGTTGCTGGGATAGCTCTGGTTGGCGGGGTTCGCGACCGCCTCCCGCATCGCCTCGACGACGTGGCCGTAGGTCGGGTGGTCCGGATCGCCGATCCCGAGGCTGATCACGTCGATCCCCGCCTTCTTCTTGTCGGCGATGCGCCGCTCCAGCTCGGCGAACATGTACGGCGGGATCGCCTCCAGGCGGCGGGAGGGGTCGGTGAGGGATCGCTTCTCGGTGCCGGGTGTGCCCATGCGGGGGTCCAAGACTAGGCGCTCTCCAGCGCGCGGACGAACTCGGGCGAGAGCTCGCCAGCGAAGACGGGCTCGGCGGGTCCGGTGAGGACGACGTTGAGCTGATCGCCCACCTCCACCTCGAGCTCGCCGCCGTCGAGGCGGACCGTGATCGGGCTCCGCGCTCCGTTCAGCACCGCGGCGACCGCCGCGCCGCTGGCGCCCGTCCCGGAGGACAGCGTCTCCCCCACCCCGCGCTCGAAGATCCGCGCCCGCACGGTGCTGCCGTCGACGCGGATGAAGGAGACGTTGGTCCGGTTGGGGAACAGCTCGTGGCGCTCCACCTCGGAGCCGATCGCGCCGAGCTCGAGATCCTCCACCTCGTCGCCGACCTCGATCACACACTGGGGGTTTCCGATCGAGACGTGCTGGAAGCGCCACTCCCGCCCCGCCGCTTGGAGCGCCCCGACGCCATCCGGCGAACCGGAGGGATAGTCGCCCGAGGCCGTGCTCGCTCTGCCCATCTCGAGCGCGCACGCCGTCGCGGAGATGATCCGGGGGCGGATCGCGCCGGCGTCGGTGAGGATCGAGAACTCCTCGTCGTCGGTCCATCCGTGCCGACGGAGGTAGAGCGCGGCCTCGCGCGCCCCGTTGCCCGACAGCTCGGCCTCCGAGCCGTCCGGGTTGAAGATCCGAAGCTCGGCGACGGCGCCGCCTCCCTGGGGGCGAGAGAGCAGCAGGATCCCATCGGACCCGACCCCGAAGTGGGGCGTGCAGATCCGGCGCACGCGCTCCGCGGTCAGCTCCCAGGGAAGCGCCTCGCGCTCGACGATCACGTAGTCGTTCCCGAGCGCCTGCCACTTCTCGAACCGCATCGCGGTGGAGCCTAGCCGCGCCCGAGATCGGCGAGGGCGGTGCTCCTCCCGGCGTACATGTCCAGCCGCGTCACCTTGCCGTCCCGCACGGTCCACGCCTGGGTGATGTGGGACCTGACCTCCACACCGCTGCCGCGCCCACGCGCCTCGATGTCGAGCCGGTACAGGACCGTCTCCCCGATCTCGTCCCAGTCCGAGAACTCGACGGAGTAGGACTCCCACGGCTCGAGCCAGTTGCGCCAGAAGTCGAGCCACCCGCGCCAGCCGTGAAAGTCCCGACCGACCATGAATGCGGCGTTGACGTCGTGGAGGTGGACCTCGATCGCCGGATCGAGCACGTCCCGCATCAGCTCGCCGAACGAGCCTGTGGAGCGCGCGAGCTCGTCGAGGTCGGCCGCCTCGACGAGCCCGTCCCGAAAGGCCGCGAACTCGACCTCGCTGAACCCGGCGGTCAGCGACCGCACCAGCTCCATCCTGCCGTCGGTCATCTCGGGTGAGTATCCCAGCGGGACCTACAGCCGGGCGAGCAGCTCGGCGGCGACATCCTCGTCCGCGCGCGCGGTCCGATCGACCACCGCGAGGCCCTGCATCTTCCGCATCCAGGTGAGCTGGCGGCGCGCGTAGCGGCGCTGGGCGCGCTTCATCGCCTCGACGTCGCCCGCGAGCAGCTCCTCGAACCCGATCGCCGCCCGGACGGTGCGCGAGGCGTCGGCGACGTCGGCGCGGCGGACCTCGTCCCCCGCGCCGGCCGCGACCATCGCGTCCACGCGGGCGTCGATCCTGCGCGCGAGCTCGTCGCGATCGAGCGCGATCCCGACCAGGAGCGTCGGGTGGCGCAGCCGCGCGGTCCACAGCTCCCCCCCTCCGGGCGGGGAAGGATCGAGGCCGGCGCGCTGGAGCTCCAGGGCGCGGGCGATCCGCTTGCGGTCGTTCGGGTGGATCGTCGCCGCGGCGTCGGGGTCGAGCTCGCCGTGGAGCTCCGCGGGCCCTCGCTCGGCGAGCTCGCGCTCGACGGCCTCTCGCACATCGGGCGGCACCGGCGGGCGCAGGTCGATGTCCGAGAGCGCGGCGCGCATGTAGAGGCCCGTGCCGCCGACGACGATCGGTCGCCTCCGCTCGCCGAGCAGCTCGTCGATCTGCCCGCGGGCGAGCTTGGCGAACCGCCCGGCGCTGAACTCCTCGGTGACGTCGGCGATCCCGACAAGGCGGTGCTCCAAGCGCGCGCGCTCCTGCACGGTCGCGGCGCCGGTGAGCGCCTCCACCCCGCGGTAGACCTGAAGCGCGTCGCAGCTCAGCGCGACCGGGTCCTCGCCGCGCTCGCGAAGCAGCTCCGCGATCGCGATCCCCACTCCGGTCTTGCCGGCCGCGGTGGGGCCGGAGATCGCGAGCGTTTTCAGCTCGGGCGTCAGACCCGGCTCAGGAGCCGCTCGGTCCCCGACAGCGTCATCGATGTCGCGCCGGTGATCTCGACGTCGACCAGCTCGCCGGGACTCGCCGTGCCGTCGAAGTTGACCGCCTTGTTGTGGCGGATCCGGCCGCGGAGCCGGGAGGGATCGGTGCGGCTCGGCCCCTCCACCAGGACCTCCATCGTCCGTCCCACGAAGCGCTCGGCGCGCTCCCGGGCGCGGCGCTGGACGACCTCGACGAGGCGCTCCATGCGCGCGCGCTTCACGGGGTGGGAGAGCTGGTCCGGGTACTCCGCCGCCGGGGTGCCGCGGCGCGGCGAGAACACGAACGTGAACGCGCCGTCGTATCCGACCTCCTCGGCGACCTCGAGCGTCTCGGCGAAGTCCGCCTCGGTCTCCCCGGGGAAGCCGACGATGATGTCGGTGGTCAGCGCGGCGTCGGGGAGGTGCTCGCGGATCTGAGCCACCCTGTCCATGTAGCGCCCGCGGTCGTAGGTCCGCTTCATCGCCTTGAGGATCCGGCTCGACCCCGACTGGAGCGGGAGATGGATGTGCTCGCACAGCGCCGGGAGCTCGGCGTGGGCGCGGACCACGTCCTCGCGCATGTCCTTCGGGTGGGGGCTCGTGTACCGGATCCGCTCGATCCCCTCGATCGCGTCGACCCGCGCGAGCAGCTCCGAGAAGCGGATCCGCCGCTCGCGCGGGAGGTCGCGCCCGTAGCTGTTCACGTTCTGGCCCAGCAGCGTCACCTCACGCACCCCGTCGGCCGCGAGCGCCGAGATCTCCTCGACCAGCTCGCCAGGCGGACGGCTCACCTCGCGCCCCCGCGTCGACGGGACGATGCAGTAGGCGCACACGCAGTTGCAGCCCTGGGAGATCTGCACCCAGCCCTGGAACTCGCGACCCCGCTTCGGGGGGAGATGGCCGGAGAAGTCCTCGAACTCGAAGAAGCCCTGGGCGGTGATCGAGTCCGTAGTCAAGAACTCAGCCAGGCGGTGGATCTGTCCCGGCCCGAACGCGACGTCGACGAACGGGAAGCGCTCGAAGACCTCCTCCTTCACCGACTGCGCCCAGCACCCGCCGACGCCGACGATCCGCTCCGGCTGCTCGCCCTTGAGGCGCTTCGCCTCGCCGAGGTGGGCGATGAAGCGATTGTCGGCCGACTCGCGGATCGAGCAGGTGTTGAAGAGGATCACGTCGGCGTCGGCGCGGGCGGCGCACTCCTCGTAGCCGAGCGAGTCGAGCATGCCCTTGAGCCGCTCCGAGTCGTGCTCGTTCATCTGGCACCCGAAGGTGGTGACGTGGTAGCGCCTGCGGTCCATGGCCACTTCCTTACTCGACGGTGAGCGTTCCCTCCATCCCGCCCTCCCGATGCCCGGGGACGGAGCAGTAGAAGGTGTACTCGCCGGGCTCCAGCTCGGCGCTCACCTCGGTCGTGTCCTCGCTGACGAGATCGCTCTTCGCGATCTCCTCTCCGCCGCCCTCGATCGCGACATCGTGCTCGATCGAGGCCGGGTTGTCGAAGCCGATCGCCACCTCACCGGCCTCCGCGTCGAGCGCATCGATGTCGAAGGCCAGGGTGCCGTCCTCCGGCGCGGAAAGCCTCAGGTCCCCCGCCGGCCCGGCCTCCGCGGCACCCTGCTCATCGAGCTCCTTCGGGGACTCCCCCGCCTCCTCGGCCTCGGTCTCGGTCTCCTGCTCCTCGTGGGCGGCCTCCTCGTTGCGATGCCGCTGCTCCTCGCGCGCGAGGATCACCGCCGACGCCGTCGTGCCGGCGACCACGACCACCATCAGGCCCGCGCCCGCCGCGAGCACGAGGCGCGAGCCGGGGAAGCGCTCCGAGCGCAGTCCGGCGACCGCGAGGATGAGCGCGACCACGACGAGCACGATCCCGAGGACGTAGAAGGTGGTTTCCTCCATCCAGGCGATCCTACCGCCACGTCCCTACCGCCCCGCCGCACCGGACGCGGAAGCGGAGGATGCGGCGGGCTTTGTTCAACCGGCGTAGCTCGTCGAGCGGCTCTCGCGGATCACCGTGATCTTGATCCGGCCCGGGTAGTCCATCTCCTTCTCCACCGCGGTCGCGATCTCGTGCGAGAGCAGCGCGGAGCGCTCGTCGTCGACCTCGCCCGGATCGACCATCACCCGGATCTCGCGCCCGGCCCGCATCGCGAACACCTTGTGGACGCCCGATTGCCTGGAGGCGATCTCCTCCAGATCGCGCAGCCGGCTCACGTACTGCTCCAGGGACTCGCCGCGTGCCCCCGGGCGTGCGCCGGACACGGCGTCGGCGGTCTGCACGATCACCGCCTCCACGGTGCGGGGCTCGACCTCGTTGTGGTGCGCCTCCATCGCGTGCGCGACGGCCTCGCTCTCCCCGTAGCGCCGGGCGAGCTTCCCGCCGACGAGCGCGTGCGAGCCGTCGACCTCGTGGGTGACCGCCTTGCCGATGTCGTGGAGCAGCGCCGCCCGCCGTGCGGTCTCGACGGAGGCGCCGAGCTCTTCGGCAATCCCGCCGGCGATGTGCGCGCACTCGACGAGGTGGTCGAGGACGTTCTGGCCGTAGCTGGTCCGGTAGCGGAGCTGTCCCAGCAGCGCGAGGATCTCGGGGTCGAGCGGGTGCACCCGCGCGTCGAGCACCGCGCGCTCGCCCTCCTCGGCGATCTGCGCCTCGACCTCGACCCGAGCCTGCTCGTACATCTCCTCGCACAGCGCCGGGTGGATGCGGCCGTCCGCGATCAGCTTCTCGAGCGTGCGGCGGGCGATCTCGCGGCGCACCCCGTCGAAGCTCGACAGAACCACCGCCGAGGGGGTCTCGTCGATGATGAAGTCGACTCCGGTGAGGCTCTCGAGGGCGCGGATGTTGCGTCCGTCGCGACCGATGATCCGGCCCTTCATCTCGTCGTTGGGGAGCTCGACGAGGCGCGTGGTCGTCTCGCTGGCGTGCGTTCCAGCGAGGCGCTGCATCGCGACCGCGAGGATGTTGCGGGCGCGCCGCTCCGCGTCCTGCTTCGTCTCCTCCTCCATCCGGCGCAGGTTGAGCCCCGCCTGGTGGCGTGCCTCCTCCTCGACCTCCTTCACCAGAAGCTGCTTCGCCTGCGCCACGCTCAGCCCCGATATCTGCTCCAGCTCGCGCCGCTGGACGCGCTTCGCGCGCTTCAGCTCCTCGGTCTGCTGCTCGAGGTTGCGCTCGCGGTCCTCGAGCGCCTGCGTTCGGCGGTCGAGCTCGGTGGCCCGCACCTTGATTGACTCGGCCTCGCGCAGCGCGCGCTCCTCCATCCGGGCGATCTCCGCCCGCCTCGCCCGCAGCTCGTCCGCGGCGCCGGGATCACCGCCGTCCTGCCGGCGCTCGGCGGGGCGGGGCGCGGCCGGCGGAGGGCTCTCGGCTTCCGGCGTCTCGGCATTGCTGCGCCGGCCGAAGGGCCAGAGTGCGCCTATCTCCATCGGTCTTCCTCTCCCGGGCCCGTGCGATCGGGCCGCTCGCTCTTGGTCTATCCGAACACCGTCGAGTGACGGTCTCGGCGACCGCGGCCCCTCGCAGACACGTGTGCCTCGCTGTTGCCGGGAAAGCCGGTCTCGCGTCCGGGTGCTAACCCGGGTGCCCGCGCGACCGGCAGGGCGCTAGCGGTGGCCGCCCCTAGGGGCAGAACCCCCTCTGCGCCACCGCGCCCCGGTGAGATATCCGTAGAAGCACTTTCCGATCCGTATTCAAACTCTTGAAGCAGCGAAACTTTCGTGTCTTGGAGCGGCTCACAGCCACCACGAATCATCGTAGTGGCAGAGCCCCGATCTGGCAACCGCCGAGCGTCGCGGTGGGTTCGCTATCCCGACGTGCCCTCGTGGGCACGGATCGCCTCGTGGGCGACCTCGTAGGAATAGCCCTTCCTCGTCAGATAGCCGAGCGCCCGCGCGCGGCCGCGCTCGGAGTCGACCGCCTCGGAGCGCCTGACCAGCAGCGCCGAGGCGCGCTCCACCTCCGTCGAGGGATCATCGGTCGCCACGGCGGCCTCGATGTGCTCGGGGGGCACGCCACGCTCGAGCAGCGCGCCCCGGATCCGCTCCGCTCCCCAGCCGGAGAGCTCGCGTTTGTCCTCGGCGTAGCGGCGCGCGAAGCGGGCGTCGTCCAGCTCGCCGAGCTCCTCGAGGCCGAGAAGCGTCGCCTCGATGTCGGCCTCCTCGACGCCCCGCTCGCGAAGCCACGCCTCCAGCTCGGCGCGGCTTCGCTCCCGGCGGCCAAGCGCCCGGACGGCAAGCTCGAACGCCTCGTCGGGCACGGATCGCTACAGAGCCGCGCTACGCGGCCTTTCGCGCCGGCTCCTTCGCCTCGGGCGTCTTCGCCGCCTTCTTCGCGGGCTTCGCCTCCTCGGCGTCCGGGACGGCCTCCACCGGCGCGGGGCCGGGGCGCTCCATCCCGAGCCGCTCGTAGATCAGCCTCTCGAGCTCGGCGGCGAGCTCGGGATGCTCGGCGATGTACTGCTTGGAGTTGTTTCGGCCCTGCCCCAGCCTGAGGTCGCCGTAGGAGAAGAACGAGCCCGACTTCTGGGCGATGTCGTGCTCGAGCGCGAGGTCGAGCAGGCACCCCTCCTTGGACACCCCGGCCCCGTACTCGATGTCGAACTCGGCGAGCCGGAAGGGAGCGGCGACCTTGTTCTTGACCACCTTCACCCGGCAGCGGTTGCCTACCGCCTCGGTGCCCTCCTTGAGGGTCTCGATGCGGCGGATGTCGAGGCGCTGGCTGGAGTAGAACTTCAGCGCCCGCCCGCCGGGCTGGGTCTCGGGGCTCCCGAAGCTGACCCCGATCTTCTCCCGAATCTGGTTCGTGAAGATGCAGACCGTCTTGGCGCGATTCAGGTTCCCGGCCAGCTTTCGAAGCGCCTGCGACATCAGCCGCGCCTGGAGACCGACCTGGGTCTCCCCCATCTGCCCCTCGAGCTCCACCCGCGGCGTCAGCGCCGCGACCGAGTCGATCGCGACGACGTCCACGGCGCCGGAGCGGACCAGCACGTCGACGATCTCGAGCGCCTGCTCCCCGTAGTCCGGCTGCGAGACGAGAAGCTCGTCGGTGTCCACCCCGATCCGCCGCGCGTAAATCGGGTCGATCGCGTGCTCGGCGTCCACGAAGGCACACACCCCGCCGAGCGCTTGAGCCTCGGCGATGATGTGGTAGACCATCGTCGTCTTCCCCGACGACTCGGGTCCGAAGATCTCCACGATCCGGCCCCGTGGAACGCCCCCCACGCCGAGGGCGATGTCGAGCGAAAGCGCGCCGGTCGATATCGCGTCGACCTCGATCGCGCTCGAGTCGCCGAGGCGCATCAGCGAGCCTTGGCCGAACTCGCGCTCGATCTGGGTGAACGCGGCCTGGAGGGCGGCGTCCTTCGCCTTCGCGTCCTTCACGCCGTTGTCCTTGGCCTTCAGGGGGGGTCGCTTGTCATCTGCCATGTCTAAGTCACCTTTCCGCCGCCGCTCGACGGCAGCTCCAGTTGCGCCACGGACTCGTACTCCGCGCCCGTGGGCCGGAGGTGCGAACGGTAGAGAGTGATTCGGACGGCACCTAAGGGCTCGAGCAGCGCCTCCGGAAGCGGTCCCGGCGGGGTCTCGACCCGCATCGGCGGGCCCCGGCGCCGGCGCTTGCGGTCCCCTCCGGCCCGCCTCTCGGTGCGCACCCGGGCCACCGTCAGATGGGGCCAGAAGGCTCGCTTCTCGGGCGTGTAGAGGCGCGCTTCGACGAGCCGCCGCTCGACCTCCGCCTGGAGCGCGATGGAGCCCTTGCTGTCGGTGTCGATCGCGAACAGGCGGGGGCGGCTCCGCGGGACCGGGACCGGTTCCGGCAGGAGGCGCACAAGCGGCGCCTCCGCCTCGAAACCGGTCGCCGCTTCCGCGATCCGCTCGATCGCGCGCTCGGGGTGGTACCCGAGGAAGGCGAGCGTCATGTGCAGGGTCTCGGCGCGGGAGGGCCGCACGGCCTCGTCGACGAGCTCCTCGCGTTGCCACGCCGCGAGCCCCTCGCGCACCGCGTCGGGGAGATCCAGCGCGACGAACAGCCGCGCCCGCGGACTCTTCAGCCGCTCCTTCGCCATTCGACCCACGCTACGCGAGCCACCCGCACGAGACAAGCGAGGACAGTGGCGGCTCTGTGACCTCGCGACGAGCGCCGCGCGTAGACTCGCGCGGCGCATGAGCCGGGAGATTCCCCACGTCGACGGCGTCGAGCACCGCTTCCTCGAGGTGCGCGGGCTGCGGATGCACTTCGCCGAGGCGGGTGAGGGCGAGCCGGTCCTGATGCTGCATGGGTGGCCCCAGCACTGGTACGAGTGGCGCCACCAGATCCCCTCGCTGTCAAAGCGCTACCGGGTGATCTGTCCCGACCTGCGCGGGCTGGGCTGGACCACCGCTCCGCGAAGCGGGTATGAGAAGGAGGAGCTCGCGAGCGACGTGCTCGCGCTGCTCGACGAGCTGGAGCTCGACCGCGTGAAGCTCGTCGGCCACGACTGGGGCGGGTGGGTCGGCTTCCTGCTCTGCATTCGCGAGCCGGAGCGAGTCGAACGTCATCTGGCGCTCAACATCGTCCCGCCCTTCCTCCCCATCCATCCCCGCGAGCTGCTCTCGATATGGAGGCTCTGGTACCAGTGGGTGATCGCGGCGCCCGGCATCGGCGAGTGGGCGGTGCGGCAGGTCGCGTCCGGGAGCAATCCTGTCTTCCGCTGGGTCGGGACCGGTCCCCAGGCCTGGAGCGATCAAGAGCGCGAGATCTTCCTGGGCCAGCTTCGCGAGCGCGATCGGGCGCGAGCGAGCGTGCAGTATTACCGGGCGTTCCAGGTGCGCGAGCTGGGGCCGATACTCCGCGGCCGGTACCGCCGCCAGGGCCTGCGTACCCCGACGCGGATCGTGTTCGGCACCGGGGAGCGGGTCATCACCCCGCTCTCGCTCGAGGCCGCCAGGCGCTACGCCGACGACCTCCAGGTCGAGCTGGTCCCGAACGTCGGCCACTTCATCGCCGATGAGCGCCCCGACCTCGTCCTCGACCGGGCACTGTCGTTCTTCGGGAGCGGCGCGTAGCGCGAGCGCAACAACGGCGGCAACGAGGGGAAGCGGGAGCAGATCGGGGCGCTCCGCCGACGTCGCTAACCGCACACTCGGCGAACTCGGCGACCCGCGTGTGCAGTTTTCATCGCTATGCGAGGCAAACTTCACACGCGCCGTGGAGGGCCCTTCGAGTGTGCGGTTATCGACGCGGCGGCCCCCTACCCAGCCGCCGTTCGCCCATCCCACCTCGCGTGCGATTGTGGGCGCCCGCGCCGCTACTCAGCGGCCGTTCACGGATCACGGTCCGGAACCAACGCAAGTACCCGGGCGGGGCCGCCTGACCGTCGACCAGCGGCAGCACTCCGGCGACGAGAAGCGCCCCCCGCGGCGGAAACTCCGCGAGGTTGACCGGGCACTCGAGATGCCACAGGCCGGCCGGCGGGATCGGGTGGTGGACCGGGTACTCGGACGCGCCACCCGGATCGACGCAGGGCGCCACGAGCGTCTCGGCGGGAATCCGGTTGGTGCCGCGTCCTGCCGGTCGAAGTGCGCGGGGGCGTCGAGGTGCGTCCCCGAGTGCTCCGCCACGGTGCCCTCGCCGAGCGGCTGGGTGAGATCGACGACGCGGCCGACCCTCACAGCGGCGGCTCTTCGTCGCGCAGCAGGTGGCGCAGGAGGTGCATCGCGACGGCGACGGACCGATCGCGAACGTCGGCGCGCCCCCCGGGAAGCACCGGGTCGCGGGCGAGCTGCGCCCCGCCGGCCCGCTTCGCGCAGAAGCACACGTAGCCGACCGGCTTCGCCTCCGTGCCTCCGTCGGGGCCGGCGATACCGGTGATCGCGCACGCGACGTCGGCGTCGAAGCGCCGCAGGGCGCCGTCGGCCATCGCCTCCGCGACCTCGGGCGACACGGCGCCATGCTCGGCGATCAGCTCGGCCGGCACGCCGAGCAGGTCGGCCTTCGCCTCGTCGGAGTACGCCACCACCCCGCCCGCGAGATGCCCCGAGGCGCCGGGTCTATCGGTGAGCCGCGCGGCGAGCAGCCCGCCGGTGCTCGACTCCGCGAGCGCGATCCGATGCCCGGACAGGAGCTCCGCGACCTGGTCGTCGATCGACTCCCCGTTCGCGCTGAACACGAACCGCCGGTGGCGCTCGGCGATCGCTTCCATTACCCGTTCCGAGAGCGCCTCGTCGTCGGGGCGGTGGCGGATGTCCACCACCAGCTCGGCCTGGCGCAGGCAGGTCGTGATCTCGAGCGGCGAGAGATCGATGTCCTCCTCGACCTCGCGCAGCGTCCTCGCGAGCTCGGACTCGGGGACCCCGAAGAGGCGAAGGGTCGCGGTCCGGTAGGCGGTCACGCGATCCAGTACCGCCCGCACCGGATCGGTCTCCAGCGCCTGCGGCCACATCGCGTGGAGCTCGCGCGGTGGGCCGGGAAGCACGATCACCACGGTGTCCTCGGCGGGGACGACCAGCCCGGGCGCGGTGCCCGCGGGGTCGATCGTCGTCGCGCCCTCCGGGACCATCGCCTGCTTTCGGTTCGCGGCGCGAAGCGCGTCGTCATCGAATGCGAACCGGCGCGCGAACGAGCGCAGGATCGCGGCGATCTTCTCTTCCATCTCCTCGTCGAGCATCATCTCCCGCCCCGCGAAACGCCCCACCACCTCGGCGGTGAGATCGTCGGCGGTGGGCCCGAGTCCGCCGCTCGTGACCACCAGCGCCACCCCCTCGGAGGCAAGGAAGCGCAGCGCGGCGTCGAGGTCCTGGACACGATCCCCGACGGTGACGATGTGGGCGACGTCGATTCCCGCCTCCTCGAGCTGCTCGGAGATCCACGGGCCGTTGCGGTCGCTGATCCGCCCCGTCAGGACCTCGGTCCCGGTGACGACGATTCCCGCCCGGACGTTCACGGGCACAGCTCACCCGTGAAGCTCTCCTGCTCCACGCCCTCCGGGGTCACCCTGTACGCGGCGGCCTCGGGCGAGGGCTTTGTCTCGGACTCCCCGTTCACGAACACCCGCGCCGCGCCCGGGTCGAGCTCGATCTTGAAGCGCTTCGAGACATAGGGCCCGTCCTCCGCCCCCGCGGTGAGGAGCTGGTCGGGGACGAGCACCTCGCCGCCCGCGTCGACCAGGCACGCCTGGACGTCCGAGGCGGCGACGAGCTTCACCGTCACCTCGTCGGGCAGCTTCTGTTCCCTTGCCCGGTCCTCGCCGGGGCCCCCACCCCCACCCTTGTCCCGCGCGGGCTTGTCGCGCTCGCCCTTCCGCGGCCCTCCCTCGGGCTCATCGTCGCCCCCCGCCGTGAGGCCGAGCACGAGGAGCACGAGCAGGACGACGGCGAGGCCCGCCCCGATCAGGAGCCGACGTGGGCCGGGCGGCCTCGACCCGTCGCGGGTCCCGCGCCCATGGAGGAGCGGCTCTGTGAGCTCGAGGCTGCTGGTGGCGGGCTC
Organism: Solirubrobacterales bacterium; assembly: GCA_050697095.1. Taxonomy (GTDB): domain Bacteria; phylum Actinomycetota; class Thermoleophilia; order Solirubrobacterales; family 70-9; genus DASPWW01. Next base: position 5,974 of record JBOGZH010000259.1, on the reverse strand, counting down.
CTCGTAGCGACGCCGGTACTCGTCCACCAGCACCTCGGAGTCGAGGCCGAGGAGCTCCGCGTAGGCACGGATGAACCCGCGCGTGTAGGCGGGGCCGGGGAGCACGTCCCAGTCCTCGCCTTCCAGCGCGCGCAGGTACTTGCCGCGGATCTTCGTCCGCTCCTCGACCGTCTCGATGTCGATCCCCTGACGCTTGCGCGTCTCTTTCAGGATCGAGCCGATCTCGAGCGGTGCGTCGCTGCCGGGGTGAGTCGCCAAAGCGACTCCTATTCTCGCGGCTCAGCCGTTGCGGGCGGCGCCGGGGCCGTCGCTCGCCGTCACCGGCTCGCGCTCCGGCTCCTCGGTCGCCCCGGCCGCCTCGTCGGCGCCGGGGTCGTGCGGCGAGGAGACCCGCTCCAGCATCCGGGGGAGCTCGCCCTCCGAGACGAGCACCTGGCGGGGCTTGGAGCCCTCGTAGCCCGAGATCACGCCGCGGCGCTCCAGCATGTCGATCAGTCGCCCCGCTCGCGTGTAGCCGACCCGCAGGCGACGCTGGATCATCGACACCGACGCGGTCTGAGTGGAGACGACGAGCCGCACCGCCTCGGCGAGCAGGTCGTCCTGGTCCGGCGACAGCTCGCCCTCGGCCTCCTCCTGCGCGGGGTCGGGCTGCGCCTCGAGCAGCTCCTCCGCGAACTCGGGCTCGCCCTGGCGGCTCCAGTGCTTGGTCAGCTTCGCGATCTCTTCCTCGGTGATGAACGCGCCCTGGATCCGCTGCAGCTTCGAGGTCCCGGCGGGGCGGAACAGCATGTCGCCCTGGCCGAGGAGGGTCTCCGCGCCGCCCTGGTCGAGGATCACGCGGGAGTCGACCTGGGAGGCGACGGCAAAAGCAATCCGGGCCGGGATGTTGACCTTGATCGTTCCAGTGATCACGTCGGTCGAAGGGCGCTGGGTGGCGAGCACGAGGTGGATCCCGACCGCGCGCGACTTCTGGGCGAGCCGGATGATCGAGTCCTCGACCTCCGTCGGGGCGATCATCATCAGATCGGCGAGCTCGTCGATCACGCACATGACGTGGGGCAGCGGCGGCTCCCCTACGCGCTTCCGGGCCCGGTTCAGCTCGACGAGGCTGCGCGCCCGGAGCTTGCCCATCACCTCGTAGCGCGCCTCCATCTCCCCGATCAGGTTCGCGAGCACGTTCGCGGCGAGACGCGGCTGGGTGACCACCGGGGTGAGCAGATGCGGGACCTGCTCGTAGTGGTTCAGCTCCACCCGCTTGGGGTCGACGAGCACGAGGCGGACCTCGTTCGGCGAAGCGTGCAGGAGGATCGAGCTGAGGATCGCGTTGATGCACCCCGACTTCCCCGAGCCGGTCGTGCCGGCGACGAGCACGTGGGGCATCTTCGCGAGATCGGTCCACACCGCGTGCCCGGCGATGTCCTTGCCGAGCCACCCGACGATCGGCGAGGAGCCCTTCGGCCGGCCCTGGTAGATGTCGCCGAGGCGTACGAGGCGTCGGCGCTGGTTCGGTACCTCGACGCCGATCGCCTGCTTGCCCGGGATCGGGGCGAGGATGCGGATGTCGGTCGAGGCGAGCGCGTAGGCGAGGTCGTCCTTGAGCTGGGTGACCTTCGAGACCTTGGTGCCGGGGGCGAGGCGGAGCTCGTAGCGGCTCACGTGCGGCCCGATCACCGTGCCGACCATCTCCGCCTCGACGCCGAAGTGCCCCAGCGTCTCGAGCAGCGCCCGACCGACGGCCTCGCGGTCGCGCGTGTCGGGCCCGGGATCCCGCCCGTCGCCCCGCTCGAGCAGCTCGCCGGACGGGAGCTGGTAGTCGATCTCCTCGGACTCCGTCACCTCGCCGCGGCGCTCGCCTTGCGGCGTGCGGGCGACCTCGATCTGCTCGCGCGGTTCGGGCGGGGCGTCCGGGTCGTCCTCCTCGATGTCCGGCGTCGTGATCGCCTCGTCGAAGCTCATCGGGACCGGCTCCCCGTCGGCGTCGGTCGCGGGCGGCACGGTGACGGTGATGTCCCCGGTCTCGGCCTCGTCGCCCTTGGGGTCGTCCTCGGGTCCGAGAAGCTCGGTCGCGATCGGCTCGGTCGAGGCGACCCGGGTGAGGACCTTGTCGTCGTCCGGGCGCTCGAGTCGCGAGCGGCCCGTCTCGCGCACCGCGGTGGCGATGTCCAGCGCCCCGTCGCGCGCCCGCCCGCCGGCCCGCAGCGTTGATCGGATCAGGCCCGCGACGGTGCTTCCGCTGAGCAGGAGTAGCCCGGCGACGAGCAGGAGCGCGGCGAGGATGTGCGCCCCGAGCCGCTGAAACATGGTGGTCGAGGCCCAGTAAAGCGTCTCGCCGAGGATCCCCCCGTGCTCGCTGAAGAAGTCCGGCTCGAAGTAGTTGCCGTGGCGCGCGGGGCCGTCGGGGCCCAGGCCGGCGGTCTGGGCCGCGTACGCGAGCAGCACGGCGGCGAGGACGCAGATCCCGCCGGCGTTGATCGCCCCCGGCGAGGCGATGAAGGGACGGAGCACCAGGGCGACGCCGGCGGCGCCGAGCGCGACCGGCACGAGGCTCGCCGCAGAGCCGGCGATGTAGGAGAGCGCGTCGACGGCCGCCGAGCCGACCCGCCCGCCGTCCCAGCCGGCGAAGAACACGCACCCGAGATAGACCGAGATCGCGACGAGCGCGAGCCCGATCAGGTCGAGATGGCGCTGCTCGAGCCCCCCGATCCCGCCCCAGCCCTCGGGCTCGCGGCGACGCGGGCTCTTCGAGCGCGACCGGTTGGAGCGCGCACGACTGGGCGCGCTCCGACGCGCGGGCTTCCGACCACGCGTGCGCCGGTTCGATCTTTCGAACACGTACGGGTCTTCGACGCCCGCACGCCCAGCCCTGCGGCGCCTGGCGCGCGCCGCGCGGGTCGCAGGCGCGCTAAAGAGTCAGTAAATCTCGCGAGAGGCGGCGCTTCGCGCTCTAACCTAAAGACGGTCATGGTGACGAGCGAGGTGGCAACCGGGCGCGTGCTGGTCATCGAGGACGACGCCGAGATAGCCGACGTGCTGCGACGCTTCCTGCGCCAGGAGGGACACGAGGTGCGCACCGCAGCCGACGGCGAGGAGGCGCTCCCCGCCGCGACGGAGTTCGTCCCCGACCTCGTGATCCTCGACCTCGGGCTGCCCGGTGTCGACGGCGTCGAAGTGTGCCGCCAGCTGCGCGCCGACGGCGACGTCCCGATCCTGATCCTCACCGCGCGCACGGAGCTGGAGGACCGGGTCGAGGGCCTCGACAGCGGCGCCGACGACTACCTCGTGAAGCCGTTCGAGCGCCAGGAGCTTCTGGCGCGCATCCGCGCCCTGTTGCGCCGCCGCCCCCCGCGCGGCAGCGCCTCGCTCACGGTCGGCGACCTCAGCCTCAATCCCGACACCCGCGAGGTCACCCGCGGCGAGCGCCGGATCGAGCTCACCAACCGCGAGTTCGAGCTGCTCGAGTACCTGATGCGAAACCAGCGCCTGGTCGTCTCCCGCGAGCGGCTGCTCGACGAGGTCTGGGGCTATGACCCGACCGCGGCGACCAACACGATCGACGTCTTCATCTCCAACCTGCGGCGCAAGCTGGAGGCCGGCGGGGAGCCGCGCCTGCTCCACACCAAGCGCGGAGCCGGCTACGTGTTGAGGGAATAGGGATGGCGGGCCGCTCTGACGAGGGGGCACGGGCGACCCAGGCCCGGCGCTTGACCAATCCCAGGACCTGGCCGGTCCGCTGGCGGCTCACCGCCGCCTCCCTCGGCCTGATCCTGGCGATCCTCCTGGTCTTCGCCGTGGTCATCGGCCACCTGATGTCCGAGCGCATCCGCGACGACTTCAACACCGAGATGAACGACGCCGTTCGGATCCTCGCCTCGGAGGTCGAAGTCACCGAAACCGTGGCCGGTCCGTCGGTCACAGGACCGAAGCTGGATGACTTCGCGCTTCCCAACGACGCGGTGGTGCGGGTCTTCGACCAATCGGGGCGGCTGCTCGACCAGACCCGCAACGCTCCCAACCTCGGGCCGCCCCGGCCGGGCATCAACCATGTGGGGTCGCTGCGGGTGATCACCGGGCGAATCATCAGCGCCGCCAGCGGAGGCGTCGCCGGTTACATCGAGTACGCGCGCAGCGACGAGCAGGTCAACTCGACGATCGAGAGGATGTGGCTGCTGATCGCCGCGGGAGCGGTCGGCGCGGTGCTGCTGGCCGGGCTCGCCGGCTACACGATCGCCGGGCGCGCGATGCGCCCGATTGCCGCCCTGACCGCGACGGCGAGGGAGATCGCCAGCACCCGTGATCCCTCCCGGCATATGCCGCAGTCCGACATCGACGACGAGGTCGGCGAGCTGGCCCGCACCCTCGAGCAGATGCTTCGCTCCCTCGACGCAGCGCGAACCGAGCGAGAGGGAGCGATGCAAAAGCAACGCGAGTTCGTCGCCGACGCGTCACACGAGCTGCGCACCCCGCTGACCAGCGTGATCGCAAACCTCGAGCTGCTTCAAGCGTCGCTACCAGACCGGCCGGCCGCGGAGGATCAGGAGACGGTGGACTCCGCGCTTCGCTCCTCTCGCAGGATGAGCCGCCTGGTGGCCGACCTGCTGCTGCTCGCCAGAGCCGACGCGGGCAGGGTCAGCGAGCGCGCCGACTGCGACCTGGCCGAGATCGCTGGCAACGCGGCCGCCGAGCTGGCGCCGGTGGCCGGAGACCGGCGTCTGGACGTCGACGACGGGCACCCGTTGCCGGTGCGCGGCAATCCCGACGAGCTGCACCGGATGGTCACCAACCTGCTCGAGAACGCCGTCCGCCACACCCCCGGCGGCTCCATGATCCGATTGCGCCTCGACGCAGAGGGGGAAAGCGCGATCGTCGAGGTGGCAGACGACGGGCCGGGCATCCCCAAGGAGATGCGCGATCAGGTCTTCGACCGCTTCGTGCGCGTCAACGGGCCCGCAGACACATCCCGCGGTGACGGAGCCGGACTCGGCCTGGCGATCGTGCGCGCGGTCGCGCGCTCACATGGCGGCGAGGTCAGTGCGGGCGATTCTGCCCTGGGCGGTGCCCAGCTCACGGTCAGGCTGCCGCTGCGAATCACAGGCACCTGACATGCCTCTGCCGCGACACTCTGGGTCGCGGCCCAATTTTTATCGCCCGTTTAGCGTCCTCTCCTAGCCTCGATTGTGGACGAGACACAGGGTTCGCCGGGATCTTCCCCAAGTGACACGGCGGACCACCTTCGGCTCAAGGGTCGAAGCAGCCGCCGGGCTTCCCCCTCCCTTGAAGCCCGGCGGCTTTCTTTTCGGGCGTTGCGAACCGTCGCATTTCGGCGTCCTCGGCCGGCGGCTCAGACTTCGACCACCACCGGCAGCACCATCGGCCGGCGGCGGAGCTGCTCGTAGACGAACTCGGCGATGTCGTCGTGGAGGTCTTCCTGAAGCAGCGGCAGCTCGCGGACCTCGTGACGGGCGGCCTCGGCGAGCGAGTCCTCGACCACGTCGCGAAGCTCCTCGAGCATCCCGTCGGCCTCCTCGAGGAATGGGACGCCGCGGAAGATCACCTCCGGGGGCGCCACCATCGCGCCGTCGTCGGAGGAGATCGTCGCCACGACGATGAAGATCCCGTCGGCCGAGATCATCCGGCGGTCGCGCAGCGCGACGTCGTCGGGCTCGCCGATGTCGATGCCGTCGACGAAGATCATCCCCGCTCCCACCTCGTCGGCGAAGCGGGCGCCGGACTCGTCGAGCTCCAGCGGCAGGCCGTTGGCGCCGCGGAAGATCCGCTCACCCTCGATCCCGACGGCGCGGGCGAGGTCGGAGTGCAGGCGCAGGCGCTTGTGGTCGCCGTGCACGGGGAGCACGAAGCGCGGCCGGGTGAGGTTCAGCATCAGCTTCATCTCCTCCTGCCAGCCGTGCCCGGAGGCGTGGATCGGCGCGTCGGCGGCGGTGACGACGGAGGCGCCGATCTGGAAGATGCGGTCGAC
>JBOGZH010000258.1:0-4596 GCA_050697095.1 Solirubrobacterales bacterium | reverse complement strand
GCTCATGATCACCCGGTGGTCGAGGGCTTCGGTCGGCGAGAGCATCGAGACCACGGTCCCCTCCGGGACGACGTCCCTGATTTGATCGGGATCCACGACCAGCCGAACCGGCTCCCCGCTAAGAGGCGAGCGCGATTCGACCTCCGCCGCCATACCGATCAGCTCAGGAATGAAGAGGGCATCCCAGGCACACCAGGTGTGGAGTTGGCGGCCATCGACCCGGAAGCGATGTGGCATCTCCGGGATGGCCAGGCCCCAGAACGCGACGATCCGCCCGTCATCGGCGCGGAAGACCCCGGGCCAGCGCTCAAGCGTTGAGGCTATCTCGGCCTCGTTGCCGCCGAATTCGTCCGCTAATGCGCTTGCCGGCACCGCCCCACCCGCGGCGAGCTGGCGATACACAGCAAGCGCGAGCTGCTGTTCGTCGGGTCGAAGGCGCGGCATCGCGTCGGCCAGAGTCTCGGCCAATTCGGGGATCGGCGGCTTGGTGGCGTTGGGCACGGCCTCTTGTTTCACTCACTCGGCGACCGTCGACGGCCGGCGCCTCCGAGCCGCGAACCCATCCTCGGCAAGATCGACCGGCGCGAACAGAGCACAGCCGACCTGGTCGTCGCGACCAAGGGCGGCGTTCGAGAAGGCGGTCACCTCACAGCCGCCGTTGCGGCGCGCCGCGGCGAGCAGCATCGAGGCGCCGTAGAAGAGGAATGCTGCGCCAGCCGTCGCCGGCACCGCGAACAGCGGAATCACGATGGCGAGGTTTGCAGCGTGGCCTACCGGCCCGGTCGCGCGCAGCGGCTGGGGCGAGCGGCGCGCCCGCCAAGACATCGCGCCCAGCACAAGAGCCGGCGCGATGACCAGCCCGAGCACTGCGTCCAGCCAGACGGGGTCGCGCCAAAAGAGCGCCAGCCCGACAAACGCCAGTCCGACGCCGGCGCGCGCAAGTGTTCCCACGGGCCCAATGGAGGTGTGGATGAAAGCGTGACCAGCTTCCGTCCGGCTCTTGCCTCCTGTCTGCATCGGCGCCTCCTCGATTTCGATCACCACTAGTGCGGGTTACTCGGTCGGGCTCGTGCTTTGATCCTGCTGTAACATCACCCTAGTAAAATATCAATGGCACCAAATATGTCACACCCGAACATCCTCGCCGACGCCCCGTTTGAGTTCTCCGAAGCTCCGACCGAGGCGGAGTTAATCGGCAAGTACTTCCGCGTTCTCGCCGACCCGACCCGGGTGCGGATTCTCGAGGCGCTGCAGGACGCGGGCGAGCTCTCCGTCGGCGAGTTGGTCGAGCGCCTCGGTCTCCCCCAGCCGAGCGTCTCCAACCACCTGGCGTGTCTTCGCTGGTGCGGCTTCGTCGCTGCCCGCCGCGAGCACCGCACGGTCCACAACCGGATCGCCGATCCGCGGGTCAGCGAGGTGATTGCGCTGGGGCGCTCCCTGCTCGAAGACAACGCCGAGCACGTCGCTGCCTGCCGGCGCGCCTGACCGTGGCCCCGCCGAACCGCGGCGCCTCGGGCGCTCGCACCGGACTGGCCGCGGTCGGCGCCACTGCCTTCGCGATCGGATGTTGCGCCGCGGTACCGCTCGCGCTCGCGGCGTTCGGGGGCGCGACCGTGGGGGCGTTGCTTGGCGTCGCGGCCGGGCTGGTCGCCTTGGCTGTTGTCTCGATATTGGCCACAGTCATCTACGGGCGGCGCCGCTGCAATGTTCCCGGTGAGCGCGACACGACCACCCGTGATGCGAGTCCCGCTTCGGAGTAGCATCGGCGGCGTGCCTGGCTGACGTTAGAGAGCCGCTACCTACTCATCCTGTCGGGGCGCCGTATCCAGCCCCGTCGTCTGCACGCTCCCGAGGGCGCGCACCGCTCCTGAGTTCCTCGGGGGCGGCGCGCGGGCCCCTCCCCGGCGGTCTACTGCGTCGCGCCTTCGCGCCCTTATAACGGCTGTCGAAACCCGGCTCCACCACTTCGGTCCCCTCGAAAAGCCCATCCACACGAGGTTCGTTACCCCGTTTTTCGGAATCCGGCGGCTGATGCAAAAGGCACAAAGCCGGAAACGTCTCGAATTGCAGGAAGAAGATGTCAAGGCCGGTCGAAAAGTGGACCACCCACGCCGGTTGAAAAGTTGGTTCCTGCCGATCCAGCGGGGAGGCACCGTGTGATCGGACGCTCGCCATCGTAGGCGTCAGCGGATCGACTCGCCTGACGTCCAGGGCCGGTCGCGGATTTCAGCCCCGGCCCTCGGTGTCTTGTGAGAGAGCGGCGGCGAGGAAGCGGTAAGTCCACTCCTCGGCCAACTTGCGCGAGTCGGCGAAGGCGATCGGCACCGACGGATAGCGAACCTGGAGCTGGGCGACGACCTCAAGCAGCCAGCCGGCGCGGACGTGCTCGACCTTGAGCAGCGCCGAGTAGCGCTCCTCGACCACCACGGCGGCCGCGGGTAGCGCGGCCAGGTCGGCGAGCAGGTAGCCGAGCGAGCCGTCGACGAGCGCCTTGGTCAGGTTCTCCAAGGTCTTGCGCTCGACCGCCGCGACGAGCTTCTCGCCGACACGCACCGCGTAGTCGCCGGCGGGCAGCGCGCACCGCTTCGTCTCCACCCGCCGTCCCGGGAAGCGGTAGGGGTAGCGCTCGCGCGTGTCGACCTCGATCGGGAAGCTCGCAAGACCCGCTGCTCGCTGCACCGGCAAGCGCAGGCCGGGCCGCGCGCGGCGGGCGGTGCGGGCGGTCTGCCAGAAGATCATTGGGCGGCCGCCGGCCCGGCCTGGATGCGGCTTGGTAAAGACGAACTGGGAGCGGTTCTCGCGTGCGCGATCGAGGACCAGGTCGACCGCTTGGCCGCGGCGCTCGCAGCGGCGGACGGGAACCTCCTCGAGCACCTCAGCCCGCTTTGGCCACGCCTCGAGCGGATGGCAATAGACGCGGGCCGTCGCCGGCCAGCGCTCGCGCGCCTTCAGCTCGATCCCGCCCTCGAGCGGCAGGCGCAGAAGGAAGGGCAGCGAGCTCTCCTCGTCGGGGTTGCGGGCGAGCAGGAATGTGCGCTTGTCGCTGGCCAGGGGCGCACCGTAGCCGCCGCCGACGATGTTCGTGGGCTCAGCCGCAGGCGAGCAGCACCCGTTCGCGAAATCCCTCGAAGCTCGGCAGCCCGTAGGCGCGGCGCTTGATCACCTTCAGCTTGTTGATCACCCCCTCGGCGTAGCCGTTGGAGGCCGGCTCGTCGAAGTAGGCGAGGATCTCCTCGCGCCACGGCGCGATCCCGTTCGCGTAGCCCTCGAAGGGCTGAAGCGCCGAGCGCCCGACGGCGGCGAAGAACGAGTCGAGTCGCCGCTCGGCCTCGCCGCGATCCTCGGCCCGGTAGACCGCTCGAAGCGCCTCCTTGAGCCCCCAAGCCTCGGCGACCAGCGGGTCGGTGGCGAAGAGCTCGCCGAGCCGGCGGCGCTGGCGCTCTGTGAGCCGCTCGCGGGCGCGAAGCAGCGTGTGCCGGGCGCGGTAGAGCTCGGGGCGCCAGCGTGAGCGGCGGCCGCGCTTGCCCTTCGGCCTCCTCGCCTCACGCTGACGGGAGCGCCGCACCGTGTCGAGGGCCTCGCCGGCGCCGCGGACGACATGGAAGGGATCGCAGACGATGCGCGCGCCGGGCAGCTTTGCCCTCACGGCCTTTCGGTAGGGCTCCCAGGGATCGATGCAGACCACCTCGACGCGCTCGCGCTCGGCCTCCGCGAGCGAGCCCAAAAAGCGCTCCACGGTGCGCTGCGAGCGCCCGTCGAGGATCTCGTGCACCCGACGTTGATCGAGGTCTGAGACCACAGTCGCCAGGCTTTGCGAGCCCCTGCGGTGAGCGGCCTCGTCGAGCGAGAGCCGCCGCGGCAAGCCGTCCGGACGTGAGGCGATCGCCGCGGCCGCGGCGATCCGCATCGCGCGGGTGACCTGGTAGCGCGATGTGCGCTCCTCGCGAGCGATCTCGGCATGCGCGCCCCCCGAGCCCGCCCGCTCGGCGAGGCGGCCGCGGAAGCGCTGCGTGTGGCGCTGACGAGGCGGGACTTCGGCGCAGGACTCGGTGTGGGTCCGGTGGCACGCCTTGCAGCGGTAGCGGCGCTTTCGCCACCGCAGGTTGGCGCGCCGGCCCGCGAGCGGCAGGTCGCGCACCCGGACGGTCGGGCGCTCGTGGACCTCGAGCGCGCCCGCCCGGCAATGGGGGCAGCGCTCGGCTCGCCATCCTCAATCACACGTCTCACCTCGAAGCCCTCCAGGCCGACGAGACGGCTAGCTTCTCCTTGCATCCGCTGTTCCTCCTAGCTCCGTGCGTTATGACCACACGGAGCCTTGTGAGGGCAGCGGATGTTCCTTTCGCTACGCCCTCATCCCCGCTTGTTCAGCAAGACCCGAAAAGTGGTCCACCCAGAAGAGGTAGATCGCGCCTGCGGAGCCGAGCCGCAGGAGGGAGATGGAATGAAGGGAGTCGCCCGCCACCCCGTTATTGCCTTCACGGCGCTGACCTATCTGCTCTCCTGGTGGCCGCTGCTGGTGGACCGCGACATCTCCGGCGGCATCTTCCCGTTCGGTCCGACGCTCGCCGCGATCATCGTGACGGCACTGCTCCTAGG
>JBOGZH010000257.1:0-1559 GCA_050697095.1 Solirubrobacterales bacterium | reverse complement strand
AGCTGCTGCGGGACGTGTGGGATTTTCGCTCCCTGGGGAGGACGCGGACGCTGGACTCGCACGCCAGCCGCCTGCGACGCAAGCTGGATCCCGCGGCGGGGCGCTTCATCGTGAATGTGTGGGGAGTGCCCCAGCGTCATTTGTTTGGGGCGATTCACGTAAAGACCAAGGCGCAGGGATGCTCGACCAGATCAACGGCGACACGCCCGTAACCGGTCAGCAGCCAAGGCATCACCTCTGACATCAACCCAGGCGCCCTCCGCGCCGGGACCATGGCGGCCGCCGCACATAACAATTCTGTCCTATGACAGTGCTATCATGCCGTCGTGTGGGAGGTCGAGCCCACCGTCGAGTTCGATCAGTGGTTCGCGGGCCTCTCCCTGGCTCAGCAAAAGCGCATCGTCGCGGCAATCGAGGCGCTGCGCCAAGCTGGCCCCGGCTTGGGCCGCCCGCTGGTGGACGCGGTGAAGGGCTCGCGCCACTCGAACATGAAGGAACTGCGGCGCGGCACGTTGCGCGTCCTGTTTGCCTTCGATCCGACCAGGACTGCCGTCCTGTTGGTCGGCGGCGACAAGAAAGGACGCTGGCGCGAGTGGTACACGGAAGCCATCGCGCTCGCAGACCGCCTGTACGAGCGGCATCTGAGGGAGAGTGCACGGAGGAAGGAGTGAACGGGATGACCTACAACGAGATCGCGGAGGAGCTTCTCAGCGACCCGCGGCATCGCGCCGACATCGAGCGTGAGAAGGCGGCCATCCTGGCCGCGAACAAGCTGGCCGGGCTGCGCGAGCAGGCCGGGCTCTCGCAGAGCGCGGTCGCCGAGATCCTGGGAATCACCCAGGCCCGGGTCTCGAGGATCGAACGTGCCGAGGAAGTGCAGCTCTCGACGCTGCAGCGCTACGTCGAGGCGCTCGGCGGTCGGCTCGAGGTCCGGGCGGTGTTCGAGCAGGAGACCGTCGAGGTCAGCGACGCCGAAGCCGTACACGCTTAGCGACTCCGAACAGATTCCGAAGCGGCGCGAACGCCGTGCGAGCCAACCGTGGCGACACCGTCCCACGGCCTTGCGGCGCCTGGTTGTGGTCCAGGCGGTCGCCGGTTCGAGTCCGGTCGCTCACCCGCCACGGAAGCCCCCTCACGCCGACCGAGCTACGCGACTGGGTGACGAGCGAGCGGGAGGCGCTACCAGCCGCCCGCTGAGCCGGTGTCGAGCCGGCTCCGACGGTGGGCCGGCGCGCGTGGGGGAGAGATTCGCGCCCCCAGTCCTCTACACGGGCATGCTCCCGGAGGTCGACCAGGTCGCAACGGTCGTGGTCTGCGAGGACGACGAGGCGACGCTCGAGCTGCTCTGCGATCACCTCGAGGCCGACCGCTACAAGCCCCTGCCGGCCCCCTGCGCCTCGGACGCTTTGCGGCTGTGCCACTTCAAGCACCCCGACCTCCTCCTGCTCGACCTGCGGCTCCCGGACGCCTCGGGGCTCGACGTGCTGCGGGAGATCAGGGCCACCGACGGGTCCAACGGCCGCTTCGACCCCGCCCTCCCGGTCGTCGTGCTCAGCGGT
>JBOGZH010000256.1:0-3289 GCA_050697095.1 Solirubrobacterales bacterium | reverse complement strand
GAGAACCACACCACCTGCGAGTTGACCCCGCGAAGCTTGAGGTTGAAGCGCGGCGTGGGACCCGGGATCGGCGTCATCGTCCCCCGGTTCGCGGTCTGCGCGAACAGCAGGCCGATCTCCTGCTCCTGGGATGCCTGCTGGTCCGGCTCAGAGCGCGAAACGGCCGCGCCGGGGGTGGGTGGCGCGGCCGCTCGTCAGGTGGATGTGTGGGTCAAAGAGCGCCTCCGCCTCGGCGCGATCGCCCTTCCCGTAGATCTCATATGCGAACGCCCGCCGCACGACCTCGACGTTCTCCCGCGACATCGCCTACTCCTCCAGCCCGGCGGCTTCGAGGCAGCGTTCGGGTCGAGGAATGTCCGGACACGGATCGCCTTTCCGTTCTTGATTTCGACCTACGTGCGACGAGCCTGGGCGTCCTGCAGTGCAACATCAGCCGGCGTCGCGTCAACGAGCTGGGTACGACCCGCCGCCCGATGCGCATCCGCCAGGCAAGCTGATCGGCGATCTGGCTCCTGCCGACAGTTAGGCGCTGTCATATGCTTAGATTTACATATGAAGACGCTCGATGAAGCGCCATTTCGGATCTCGGAATCGCCGGCTCCGACCGAGCTGCTCGGCAAGTACTTCCGCGGGCTGGGCGATCCGACCCGGCTGCGGCTGCTCGAGCGGCTCGGCGAAGGCGAGGAGTATTCGGTTGGCGAGCTCGTCGAGCGGGTAGGCGTCGCCCAGCCGGCCGTCTCCAGGCACCTCGGCTGCCTTCGCTGGTGCGGCTTCGTCGTCTCGCGGCGCGAGCACCGCACCGTCTACTACCGGCTCGCCGACCCCCGGGTCACCGAGCTCCTCGGGATCGGGCGAGCGCTTCTCGCCGACAACGCCGAGCACGTCGCGGCCTGCGGCGTGATCGACGAGGCACGGTGTTGAGGGATGGGAAGCTGCCGGCGCCGCTGGATGACATGAGGGTCGAGCTTCTCTACTTCGACGGCTGCCCCAACTACCGGGAGCTGGTGCCGACGCTTCGCGAGACGCTGGCTCGCGCTGGGATATCGGATGAGATCGAGCTGCGCCAGGTGCGGTCGATCGAGGAGGCCGAGCGCGAGCGCTTCCTCGGCTCCCCGACCGTGCGCGTCGACGGCCGTGACGTCGATCCGATCGCTGGCGAGCGAAGCGACTACGGGATCAAGTGCCGCCTGTACCGAGTCGCCGGCGCGAGCTGCGGCGCCCCGTCCGAAGACTGGATCGCCGCAGCGATCGATGACGCGAGAGCGCGCGAGATGAAATCGAAGGAGTGGTGAGTTAACCGATGAGCCTCGAGAGCAGTCGCATTAGAACAAGAGCGGACTCGGGCCGAGCGATCGGCCCGGTCGGGACGATCAGTCGTGTCGTCGGCGGCGTGATCTTCGTCGCGGTACCGGTCGCGCTCAGCGGGATCGACTGGTGGGACGTAGCCGCTGCGCTGGTGGCGCTGCCGCTCGCTTCGGCGCTACTGGCCACGATCATCACCTCGGCGTATCAACGCCTCGCACCCGAATCGTGGGCCCGTGGCCAGGGGACCTTCTCTGGGGCCGGCTGCATCTTGATCGCGGCGGTGGTCGGGGTTGGGATCGCGATCACGTTCGTGACCCCCGTCGACGGGGGCGTCGCGATCTGGACTTTCCTCGGCGCCTCGATGCTGGTCGCGGCCGCCCACGGCTACGCGGGCTGCGAGATCCTCGCAATCCCGAACCTGGTGAGGGGTCGCAGCGACCAGATCGGGTGCGTCCTCTACACGCCGATAGACGCGACGGAAGCGGCTCGCTCCACGAGCCGGGGGCTCGGCGCGGCGGGAGCGCCGAGGTGACGACGGAGATCACCCGCACGGCGCCCGACGCGGTCGTCGACCTAGTTCCGTTCATCCGGGTCTCTGACGTCGCGCGCTCGATTCGCTTCTATGAGGCGCTCGGGTTCCGGGTGGTGAAGCGCTACGAGCCAAACGGTCGCCTCGAGTTCGCGGGCCTTGAGTCAACCGCCGCGGCGAAGGTGATGCTCGCCGCCGTCGATCGGATAGCCGAGCCCGACCCGGATCGACCGACACCGGGCTTCCTCTACCTCTATACGTCGGATCTGGACGCGTTCCGAAACCACCTCGTCGACCACGGGATCGAGCCCGACGAGATCACGGACGGTCCAGGACCTGGCCCCAACCGGGAGATGTGCGTGCGGGATCCCGACGGCCACGGGCACATGATCGCCGAGCTCTGGCTCGGCTCGATCGGCGCCAATCCCACCCGTCCGGGGCGGCTTGCCCGGCTGCTTGCGGCACTTCGCCCGCCGCAGTTGCGCCGGCCGCGGGCGGGGAGGGACCGTGAGCGGACTGGTCTCCTCTGAGATGAGCTGGCAGGCCTTCGCCGGTCCCACTCGCCGCGGCTTCGCCGCGTCTCGACCGGGGTGAAGTCGAGCTCGCCGACGCACCGCAACACACCACCGCACGGCTATGGGCTGGCGCCCGAAGGCGCGACCCTCCTCCGCGGCGCCCCACCTGCGCGGGCGCTGCGATGGGTGGAGTCAGCAATCGGTCGTGGAGCTCGCGCGCTCGATGTTCGGGCACTCCGTGGCGGAAGCTCATCCGCGATTCACGCCGTCGACGTCGCCACCCGCGGCGGTGGGACACATCGCCTCGTCCTGCGCCGATTCGTCAGGGCGGACTGGCTGGCAGAGGAGCCCCATGCGCCCGATCGAGAGGCGGCGGCGTTGGAGGCGATTCGCGAATCTGTGATCACAACTCCGCGGCTGGTCGCGCTCGATTCGGACGGGAGGGATGCCGGAGTCCCGGCGCTGCTAATGACCCGCCTGGCCGGCCGGGTCGATTGGCATCCCCTGGAGCTCGAGCCCTACCTTCGCCGGATGGCCGCTGGCCTTCTCGCGATTCACGCGGCGACGCCGCCGTTCGACGCGCGGATACCGGAGTACGACCCCTACGAGCTCCGACTGTCGGGTGCGCCGCGATCCTCGCGCCGCCCGCAGGTCTGGTCGCGTGCGATCGAGGCCTTCCAGCACCCGCCGCGCTCGGCGGAGCGGCGCTTCATCCATCGCGACTACCACCCTGGCAACGTCCTATGGAGAGCGGGCGGGCTGGCGGGAGTCGTCGACTGGGTCCATGCCAGCATCGGATCGCCGGACGCCGACGCCGGCTATTGCAGGGCTAACCTCGCCGGCTGGTTCGGGATCGAGGCTGCCGACCGCTTTCTCGACCTCTACCTGGCGGCGTCGGGTCGAAGCGGCTATCACCCCTACTGGGACATCGCCGCCGCCC
>JBOGZH010000255.1:0-2228 GCA_050697095.1 Solirubrobacterales bacterium | reverse complement strand
ACGTAGGCCTCCTGCACGACGCTCACGAGCGCCTGCTCGCTGCGTCGCCGCGGCTCGAGGAAGCTCGGGAAATAGGACCCGCGTCTCAGCTTCGGGATCGCCAATTCGAGCTCGCCGGCGCGCGTCGCCCACGCCCGCGCCCGATACCCATTGCGGTGCGTGAGCCGCTCCTCGGGCACCCGCTCGCCGCGGGCGGCGCCCACGAGCTCGGACACCTCCGCCTCCATCAGCTGCTGCACCACCCAGGAAAGCGACTCACGCAGGAAATCGAGCCCTTCGCCCTCGAGCAGGTAGCCGACGACCTCCTCGGCCGTCATCCTCTTCCTCTCGGCCATCGTGGTACTCCCTTCGTCGATCCTTGGTCGGAACCGACGAGTCTGAGCGCCACGGTGGCCGGACTACTCCCCGGCTCCGTCCGACGCCCAGTTACACCACGCTAGGGGACGTGACCGGTGAAGGGCGCCCTGCCAGTCGAGAGATCGACCGGATCTGCCCTGTCTCGCAGATCGGAACTGCGGGATCGCCGGCGTGGGGTCGGCCCCTCGGCGACCTCGGACCCACGGCGGCCGCTCGATCGGGACGAGGCAGCGCGGGCTCGTCCGCGTGGATCCTCTCGCGCCGACCCGGACTCGGCTGCCTCTCCGCCTACTCGAGCACCCGCAAGGAGCTTGCTCAGGCGAAGGCGAGTCGTCCCGAGCGCTCCTCCGCCCGCGCTGGTCGCGATGATGATCGCGTCCTAGTCGATCTCCGCCTCAGTGCTCAGCGAGCCTCTCGGGGATGATGATCCGCGCCGCGGCCTCCATGAGTGCGAGATGAGAGAAGGCCTGCGGGAAGTTGCCGAGGTGCCTCCCGGTCTCGGCGTCGAACTCCTCGGCATAGAGCCCGAGCGGCGAGGCGATCCGCAGCAGGCGCTCCATCAGGTCGCGGGCTCGCTGCAACTCACCGACGATCGCGAGCGCAGATACGAGCCAGAAGGAGCAGATGAGAAACGTCCCCTCCTTGCCCGAGAGCCCGTCGTCGGTCTCGTCCGTCTGGTAGCGGAGCACATAGCCGTTCTCGGTCAGCCCTTCCGCGATCGCCTCGACCGTGGCGCGGAGTCGCTGGTCGTCACCCGGCAGGAAGCCGAAGATCGCGGCGAGCAGTACCGACGCGTCGAGTGCGTCAGTCCCGTAGTGCTGGCGCAGGACGCCTTGGTCGCTGACGCCGTGCTTCAGGATGTCCGCCCGAATCTCGTCGGCGGTCGCCAGCCACGTCGCCGTGCGCTCCGGGTCGCCGCGCATTTCGGCCAGCTTGGCGGCGCGGTCGAGGGCGACCCAGCACATGAGCTTGGAGGAGACGTAGTGCTGCGGTGCCCCGCGTGCTTCCCAGATCCCCTGGTCGGGCTCGCGCCAGACCTTCGACGCGCACTCCGCCTGCGTCTCGACGATCTCCCAGAGCCGGCTCGGGAGGCGCTCTGCCCTCCGTGTGTGGAGCAAGATGGAGTCGAGAACGGCGCCGAAGACATCGTTTTGACGCTGGTCGAAGGCGCCGTTTCCGACCCGTACCGGGCGAGCTCCTGCGTAGCCCGAGAGCTCGTCCCGCGTCGTCTCGGTTAGGTCGCGGCGACCGTCGATCCCGTACATGATCTGAAGCGACCCGTCCTCGGTCGACTCGACGTCTGCGACGAACTGAATGAACTCGTCGGCTTCCCAGCTGAGGTTCAACCAGTGGAGCGCCTGCAGGGTGAAGGTCGTGTCGCGCATCCACGTGTAGCGGTAGTCCCAGTTGCGTTCCCCGCCCGGCGTCTCGGGCAGCGAGGTCGTGAGCGCCGCCACCGTCGCGCCCGTCGGCATGTACGTGAGGCCTTTGATGGCCAGAGCGGAGCGCTCTATCGGGTCGCGAAACCGGTGATCCGGAATCCGCGCACGTCCGAGCCAGGCCCGCCAAGCGCGGGTCGTCGCTGCGATCCGCGCTTCGGCGTCCTCGATATCCGTGGGCGCTGCGAGGCCCTCTGCCCACGAGAGCGCGCAGAATGCCTTTTCGCCGGGCCGGAGCGCGTGGCGCGCGCGAACACGGTTCTCCTCGATGCCGAGCGCGAGGTTCGATGCAAGCCTGATTCTCTGGTCCGCACCGGTGGCGTCGGCGGCATGGCGACTGTCGTCGACGAGTTTCCACTCGGCCGGTTGGCGGCCGTAGTCGAACGCCGGCTCACAGACAAGCTCGACCTCCACGGTTCCCTCGAGGCACTC
>JBOGZH010000254.1:0-7110 GCA_050697095.1 Solirubrobacterales bacterium | reverse complement strand
AGGTCGGGCGGCGGCGGCGCCGGCGGCGGGGCCGGCTGCCCCGCGGCCTCGCCGACCCGCCCCACCGCGTCGAGGGAGATCTCCACGTACACCGGCCGCGGACGACCCGAGGAGAATCGCGCGAACGCGGAGTCGATCGCGGCCGCGGCCTGTGCCGGCGTCGCGACCCTGACGGCCGAAGCGGCGACGCCCTCCATGGCGGCGCGCTGGTCGGGGGCCTCGTGGAGGTAGCCGGTGTCCGCGCCGGTCACCGAGTCGCTCATCCCGGGGGCGACGACGAGCATCGGGACCGAGTCCGCGGTCGCGGTCGCGACCGCGGTGGCGAGGTTGAGCACCCCGGGCCCGCTGGTCGCGATGCAGACGGCGGGACCGCCGCCGGCGCGAGCGTAGCCATCCGCCGCGTAGCCGGCGCCCTGCTCGTGCCGCGGCGTGACGTGCTCGATCGAGGACTCGGCAAGGAAGCGATACAGCGGCAGGTTGTGGGTGCCCGGGATCCCGAACACGTGCCGGACACCGTGGCTCTCGAGGCGCGCGATCACCGCCTCGGCGGTCGTCAGGGTAGGCACCGGGGCCTTTGATCCCTCGGGCTCGGGACGCTCAAAGCATGATCCGGCCGCCGGAGATGTCCAGCGTGACGCCCGTGAGCCAGCGGGCGGAGTCGGAGACGAGGAAAAGCGTCGCCAGCGCGCAATCGTCGGGCGTCCCCATCGTCCCGAGCGGGGACATCTCCTCCACCCTCGCCCGGCTGGGCTCGTCCATGATCCGCTCGATCCGCTCCGAGCTCACCGTCGCCGGCGCGATCGCGTTCGCGCGGATCCCGTAGCGGCCGAGCTCCTTGGCGACGTGGCGCGTGAACTGGATCACGCCCGCCTTCGCGGCGGCGTACGACGCGGTCAGCAGCTTGTCGAGATAGCGACCGCCGTTCGACGACATCGTCACGATCACCCCCTGCCGGCGCTCGATCATCGACGGCACGATCGCGCTCACGGTCAGGAAGGTCGACGTCAGGTTCACCTCGATGACCTCGCGCCACTCGCGCTCGGAGATCTCCTCGACCGGCGTGAAGTTGCCGAACCCGCCCGCGAACGGGAGCAGGATGTCGATCGGCCCCAGCCCGGAGTGGACGAGGTCCCGCATGCGCTCGATCTCCGCCGTCTCCCCCACGTCGGCGCTGATCCCGATCGCCTCGGCGCCGGCGCCTCGAAGCTCGGCGACGACCGAGTCGATGCCGGCCTGCGAGCGCGCGTTGACGGCCACCCTGACGCCGTTCGCGGCGAGGGCGCGGCAGGTCGCGGCGCCGATCCCCTTCGAGCCGCCGGTGACCAGGGCGACCCGGCCGGCGAGGTCCGGATAAGTGGGGATCGGCCGCGGCTCGCCCGACATCTGGTCGTGTCTCAGGAGCTTGCCAGGACCTCGGGGTTGACAGGGCGGTCCGGCGGCTGCCCGGTCAGCGCCCGGACGACCTCCTCGGCGGCACGTCGCTGCAGCTCGGCCTGGGCCTCGACGGAGTAGAAGGCCATGTGGGGCGTCAGGGCGGCCATGGGGTGGCTGCGCAGGGGGTGGTCGGGAGCTGGAGGCTCCGTCTCCATCACATCGAGGCCGATTCCGCCGAGCCGTCCGGAGTCGAGCGCGTCGACGACCGCGTCCACGTCGACCAGCGGCCCACGGGCGGTGTTGACGATGATCGGCGCACGCCGCATCCCGGCGATCGACTCGGCGTCGATCAGATGCCGGTTCTCGTCGGTGAGCGGCACGTGCAGCGAGACGAAGTCCGCCTCGGCGACGGCCTCCTCGAAGCTCGACGCACGCTCGGCCGCGACCCGCCACTCCTCGACGTACGGGTCGAAGCCGAGGGGCTCGATCCCGAAGGCTCGCGCGCGGTCGACGACCCTGGCCCCGATCCCGCCGACGCCGATCACGGCAAGGCGCCGGCCGCGAAGCCTGTGAACCGCCCCATGCGGTACGGCCCACTCTCCCTCCCCTACGGAGAGGGCTGCCCGGCGCACGCCCCGCGCCAGCGTGAGCAGAAGCGCGACGGCGTGATCGGCCACCTCGTCGAGGCAGTAGTCGGGAACGTAGGTGACGAGGAGGCCGCGCTCCGTGGCGGCGTCGATGTCGATGTTGTCGTAGCCGATCCCGTAGCGGGAGATGATCCGGCAGCCACCTTCCGCGGCCGCGGCGATCACCGACGGCGGGAGCTTGGCGAAGCAGACGAGCATCGCATCGCAGTCCCGTGCCGCCTCGATCAGCTCCTCTTCACTCGTCCCCGGAGCGAGAGCCACATCGGCGCCGTGGGGCTCGAGCAACGCTCGCTCGGTGTCGAGGTCGTGGAAGACGTGGTCGGTGACGAGGACCTTGGTCGCCATCCCTCAGCCCGCCGTGAGTGCGGCGGCGATCACTCAGGAGAGCGCGTAGTCGTAGAACGGGTGCCTGGTGAACAGCACCGGCCCGTCCTCCGTGACCAGCAGGTTCTCCTCCAGTCTCACTGTCTGCTCGAGGCCGGGATGGCCGGCGAAGGTCTCGGCAGCGAAGTACATCCCTTCCTTGAGCTCGACCGGGTACTCGAGCGAGTAGGCGCGCGATATCCACATTCCCTCGTAGAGCGAGAGGCCGATCGAGTGCGCGAACTGCTGCAGCGTCACGGTCCCGTACTTGTCGTCGGCGTACTCGGGGAAGTTGGCGGCGACGTCGGCGGTCGTGTTCCCGGCCCTCATCTGCTCGATCGCCGCGTACATCGACTCGTAGCACTCCTTGTAGAGGTCCTGCTCCTTCACGGTCATCTTGCCGTCGACCTTGAAGGTGCGGACGAAGTCGACGAAGTAGCCGCCCGGGCCGACGGCGTTCTGGTCGATGATCACCAGGTCGCCCTGGCGGACCACCTTGTCGGTGTGCCAGCGCCGATACGGGCTGGTGTTCCCGCCCGAGGCGACGATGATGTCGTAGACGAAGTCGAAGCCCTGCTCGTAGAGATACTCGTTCACCTTCGCGGTGATGTAGCTCTCCTTCACCCCGGGCTTCAGCCACTCGTTCTCGATCTTCCAGAACGAGGTGTCGCCGATCGCGCTCGAGATCTTCAGGCACTCGATCTCGTCCGGGGTCTTGATCACCCGCGCGCCCGACATCGCCGGCCAGGCGCTCGTCGTCTTCAGCTGCTTGCGCTCGAACGCGGCGGCCGCCGAGGGATCGTAGATGTCGACCCCGATCGGCTCGTCCTCGACCCCGTTCTCCTTCAGGACCTCGACGATCGAGTCGGCCATCCGGTCGACCATCATCTGCTCCGCCGTCTCGGCCCACTTCCAGGTGATCGCCGGACGGATGTTCCCGTTCAGCCACGGGGCGTCGATCTTCGCGCACTCCATGTCGGAGCCGGCGGTCTCGAAGAGGACCGGCTCACCGTCCCGGGGCAGCACGCAGTAACGGATGAAGATGTTGTTCTTCCAGTTGCCCTGGAAGACGCCGGTGATGTAGCGCACGTTCTCGCCGACGAAGCAGACCAGCGCGCCGAGGTCGTGCTCCTCCATCTTCATCCGGGCACGATTGAGGCGGTCGCGGCGCATGCGGTCGAAGTCGACCCGGCCCTGCCAGTCGGTCCCGGTGGTGCTGTAGACGCGACGCGGCTCGAACTCGTGCGGCTTGCCGAGGAACCCGAGGTCCATGCCCTTGCCGAACTCCGTCACGCCGTTGCCGCTCGTCTGCGCCTCAGTCGGCTGCTCGAGCATTCTGTCGCTGCCTCCCGTCGTGGTTGCCTCCCGTCACGTGCCCGGTGAAAGCGCCAGTAACAAATAGGCCAGAAACCTTGAAGCTATGCTACACGACTTCAGGGGTACTGTCCAACGCCTGTCAGGCGATCAGCAGGCGCTCGTCGAACGCCGTTCGGGTGAGCGAAACGCCGCCACCCTCGGCGACCACGATCGTGTCCTCGAGGCGCACGCCCCCGCCCCCAGCGACGTCCGGTACCCAGATCAGGGGCTCGATCGCCATCGTCATCCCCGCGCGAAGCTCGACCGTCTCGGCGCCGGGGAGCGCCTCACCGACGTAGGGAGGCTCGTTGGCCCCAACTCCGATCCCGTGGCCGATGAACAGGGAGAGGAAGGATTCGCCGAGCCCGTGGCGCTCGCCCTCGGCGCGAACCGCCGCGGCAACGTCGTCGTTCGTGTTCCCCGGGCGCATCGCCTCGGTTGCGGCCGCGAGCGCGTGCCGGACGGCAGTGAAGATCTCCCGCTGGCGCTCGCTCGGCTCTCCGCAGATCACGGTGCGGCCCATGTCGGCGTAGTACCCGCTCCACATCGCGCCGATGTCGATGAAGACCAGGTCGCCCTCGCGGATCAGCTTGTCGGAGGCGAAGCGGTTCGGCGGGCTCATATGCTCGCCCGAGGCGACGAACGGGGTCGCGAGGTGCGCCATCTCGCCCCCGAGCCGATACAGCGTGTGCATCGCGTCGGCGACCACATCGCACTCGCGAACCCCGGGACGGACCGCGGCGATCGCGGACTCGGTCACCGCCTCGGCGATCGCGCACGCCTCCTGCATCACGGCCAGCTCGGCGTCCGACTTGATCCGCCGCGCCGACTGCATCAGCGCGTCGCCGTCGGTCAGCTCAGCCTCCGGAAGCGCGCGAGAGAGCTCCTGGACCTGCGCGTAGGCGAGCTCGTCGAGCCCGATCACCCCGCCCGTGAGCCCGAGGCGCTCGAATACGGGAGCGATCACCTCCTCGACGGCGCCCGCGATCAGGCCCCTCGCCTCCATGATCGGCACCGTCTCCACGTGCTCGATCCACGGCATCACGTTGCGTACCCGGTCGACCTCGCCGCCCGAGCAGAAGAGGACCAGCGACCCGTCCTCGGAAAGCAGGCAGCCGTTCAGCACCGCGCTCTTGCCCTGGATGATCTGCGGCCGCAGGCCGGAGGCGAAGCGAACGTTCTCGTCCTTCCACAGCAGGAGCGCGTCCAGCATCGAGTCGGCGAGCGCCGCGCGGACGCGCTCGAGCCGCTCGTCGCGCAGCGCGGCGAAGTCGATCCGCGCCTCGTAGTCGACGCCGAAGGGCCCGTGCGCGTACGAGCCCAAGCCGCTCCGCTGATCCATCGCTCCTCCGTGTCGCCCTTCGCCTCGCCGGCCCGGTTCGGACCGAGATCGAAGTCGGCACGCGGCACAGTACCACTAACATCGAGGCCGGCCCCTTGACTTGCCGGGGCCGAGGAGCTACAGTAGCCCCGCTGTCGCTCGTTAGTGAAACTGTCGAGCAAGTGGAGGCGGCCCACGCCGGGAGGAGTCCGATGGCAAGATTGGTGGCGCAGAACGTCAGGAAGGTGTTTCCACCGCGGGTGGGGGGACAAGAGCCCGTTCTGGCGATCACCAACGTCAGCTTCGAGATGGAGGGCCACACCTTCGTCTCACTCGTCGGGCCTTCAGGGTGCGGCAAGAGCACGTTCCTCAACCTCGTCTCGAAGGTCGAGCTTCCGACCGCGGGCACGCTCGAGCTGGTCGGGGAGGGCTCGGGGGAGGTCCGGATCGGGTACGTCTTCCAGGACCCCCGGCTGCTTCCGTGGCGATCCGTCCTCGACAACATCCTCTACGTCCAGCATCACGGCGACCGCGGGGAGCGGCGCGAGCGCGCCAACGAGTACCTGAAGCTCGTCGGCCTCGAGAAGGACGGGGCGCAATACCCGGGCCAGCTCAGCGGAGGCATGCAGCAGCGGGTCGGCATCGCGCGGGCGCTGTCGATCGATCCCGGCCTGCTGCTGATGGACGAGCCGTTCAGCCATCTCGATGCGATCACGGCGCGGTCGATGCGCGAGGAGCTCCAGCGACTGTGGCAGACGACCGGCGCCGGAGTGTTGTTCGTGACCCACGACGTGCTCGAGGCCGTGCTGCTCTCCAACCGGGTCCTGATGATGAGCGACACGGGAGAGATCTATCGGGACATCGAGATCGACCTCCCCTACCCCCGGCTTCAAACCGACCACGACGTGGTGACGCTTCAGGCCGACATCCTCGAGCTGTTCGAGGTGATGGAGGCCGAATCGGCCGAGCAGGACGACGGCGGCACAAAGCGGTCCTCGAAGACCGTGGCGGCATCCGGTTGAGGCCGCGGTAGCAACCCCCGTGCTCAGGCACACCGCCTTCTTCCTGTTCAGGGAGGACATCACGCCCGCGCAGCACCTCGCGATGCTGAAGGGCCTCGCCTACATGCGCTTCGAGTGCCGCAGCGTCGTCGGCCTTGACTACGGCACCGACCTGTTCGAGGGATCGAAGGCCCTGCGGGAGGTCAAGCCCTGGGACCGGACGCCGCGGTGGCGCGCGGCCGAGGCGGGGCCGCCGTGCAACTTCGATGTCGCGCTGATGCTCGACTTCGCGGACCAGGCGGGGCTCGACGCCTACAACGACGACGACGTCCACCACGAGGTCGGCGACTACAACGCCTCGGTTTGCCGCCCGGAGATGACCGCCCGCGTCGACTGGAGCTACGACGGCGACCCGCTGATCCGCTCCGGCCACGTGCGCCACTCGGCGATGTTCCTGTGGCGCGACGATGCCGACGACGCCGCGAAGGAGACGGCATGGGAGCAGGCGCGACGGCTCGAGTCCGGCGACGATGTCGAGTCGCTAACGGTCGCCCCCAACGTCGGCCCGATGAAGACCGACTTCGACTGGATCCTCGACGTCCAGCTCGCCGACCAGGCGAAGACCAAGGCGCTGCTGGAGGGCGAGCTCTACTCGGAGGTCATGGCCGCGATCGCGCCGGTGACCAAGTACGAGTGGACCGCGCGCCTGTCGCACGTGATGCGCGGAATGTGAGTGATGGCCAACGGAAGGGTCATCGACGTCCACGCCCACGTGACGCCGCAGCGCTTCCAGCGCGTCGTCCTCGGCGGCGACGACTGGCACGGGATGACCGCCGCCGACGGTGAGCTCGACAACCTCCCGAACCGCTGGCTCCCCGAGCGGCGAATCGAGGAGATGGACGCGATCGGGGTCGACGTCCAGGTCGTCTCCCCCACCGACGTCTTCTACCAGTACGACCGCGACCCCGAGACGACCGCGACGATCGCAAGGGAGTGCAACGAGGAGATCGCGGAGATGGTCCGCGACCACCCCGACCGGTTCATGGGC
>JBOGZH010000253.1:0-10855 GCA_050697095.1 Solirubrobacterales bacterium | reverse complement strand
GGGTTGGATTCCGCCGGACGGCCGCACGTCCGTCCGCGGGAGACCGGGCCCTGTGGAGCGCTGAGGCTCCAGGTGCCCGGGCTAGCGGCCCGACACCTCCAGAGTCCCGTAAAGCATGTGATTCAAGCCAGGACCACCTCCTTTCTCTGGTAGCTCCATTGAAGCAAGTCCGGAGGTCGGGGCAAGGAGGGCTGCGGGCGCGAGGGCCGAATCAAAGGGCGAGGTTCGGCTACAGCCGACCGCGGGCCCGCGCGTACTCCTCGGCGTACCGCCGCGTGCGGCGGTTGCCCAGCAGGCGCATCGCGAGGTGCGGTGCGACCGCATAGAGGCCGACCAGCGGGCGGATCGGCCCCCGGTTGACGATCACCTCGGCGCGATCCTCGCGCAGCGCCTTCAGGACCGCGTCCGAGACGCGCTCGGGCGGGACCGGACGCAACCCTGGCGGGGGATCCTGATCGAGCTGGTCCTCAACCCGCGCGTACATCCCCACCTGCCCAACGAACACCGGGCAGATCGCGGAGAAGGACACGGGCTCGTCGGCGTACTCCGCCCGCAGCGCGTGCGTGAAGCCGACCACGCCGTGCTTGGTCGCCGCGTACGAGGCGAGAAACACCGGCGCTATCTTGCCCGCCAGGGAGGCGAGGTTGACGACGTGGCCGCGGCGGCGCTCCAGCATTCCCGGCAGCGCCAGCCACGTGAGGTCCATGACCGCGATCAGGTTGACGGTCGCGATCGCCTCGAGCTCCTCTCGCGTCGTCTTCGTGAACGAGCCGCCGAACTCGAGGCCGGCGTTGTTGACCAGCACGTCGAGCGGGCCGATCGCCTCCTCGGCATCGTGGACCAAGCGCTCGCGCTCCGCGCCGTCGGCCAGGTCGGCGGGCACCGCATGGGCCTCGACCCCGACGCCGCGGAGGTGCTCGGCGACTCCCTCGAGGGCGCTTCCCGGCAGATCGGAGACGGCGAGGTTCGTGCCCTCGAGCGCCAGCGCCCGTGAGATGTACTGGCCGAGGCCGCCGGCGGCTCCGGTGACGAGGGCTCGCGCACCGCGGAGCTCGACCATGCGCGGGAGCCTAGATGACTCAGCTGCGCGTGGTCCGGCCCGGTTGCTTGCGGCGCGACGCCGGCTTCTTCCTCGCCGCCGGGGTGCGCTTTGACTTCGACTTCGAGCCGTCCGGGCCGGCGCCGTCACTCGACGCGTCCCCGTCCGCCTTCACCTCGGCGTCGGCTCCCTCCACCCCGGCGCCGGACTCGACCACCGGGGCGACGGCGCTCACGCGGTCATCGCTCCGCATCTTCATCACCCTGACGCCCTGGGTCGCGCGGCCCATTCGCGAGATGTCGTTGACCGGGGCGCGCTGCACCATCCCGCTCTTGGAGATGAACAGCAGGTCCTGGTGCTCGCGCACGATCAGCGCCCCGGCCAGGCCGCCCTTCTTCGTCGTCAGCTTGATCGTCAGCACGCCCTTCGTCCCCCGGCCCTTGCAGGGGTACTCGGCCACGGCGGTCCGCTTTCCGTACCCGTTCTCCGTCACAACCAAGAGCTCGGCCTCGGGGCGCACCACATCCATCGCGAGCACCCGGTTGCCCTTGTCGGCGACGTTCATCCCCTTGATCCCGGAGGTGTCGCGGCCCATCGGCCGCACCGCCTTCTCGGCGAACCTCGACGCGTGGCCCGACTTCGAGACCATCAACAGGTCGTCCTTGCCCGAGCTGAGCCGCACCTGGACCAGCTCGTCACCCTTGCGGATCTTGATCGCGATGATCCCGTCGGCGCGGATCGGGGTGTTGTAGGCGGCGAACTCGGACTTCTTGACCAGACCCTTGGCGGTCGCGAAGACGAGGAACTTGTTCTCCTTGAAGTCGCGCGTCGGGATCACCGCCGTCACCTGCTCGCCGTCGCGCAGCGGCAGCACGTTGACTAGCGCCTGACCCTTCGCGGTCCGCGAGCCCTCGGGCAGCTCGTACACCTTCAGCCGGTAGACCTTCCCCTTGTTGGTGAAGAAGAGCAGGTAGTCGTGCGTGGAGCAGATGTGGAGATGCTCGATGTAGTCGCCCACCTTCAGGTTCATCCCCATCACCCCGCGACCTCCGCGCCGCTGTTGTCGGTAGGTGGCGAGCGGGAGCCGCTTCGCGTACCCGGAGGCGGTGATCGAGATCACCATCTGCTGGTCGGCGATCATGTCCTCGATGTCGACCTCGCCCTCGGAGAAATTGATCTCGGTACGCCGCTCGTCGCCGTAGCGGTCCTCGATCTCGTTCAGCTCGTCGCTGACCAGGGCGTCGATACGCGCCTCGTCACCGAGGATCGCACGCAGCTCCTTGATCCGCTTCACCAGCTCCGCGTGCTCGGCCCGCACCTTGCCGGCCTCGAGCGCGGTGAGCCGCTGGAGGCGCATGTCGAGGATGGCCTGAGCCTGCTCCTCGGTGAGCTCGAACTTGTCGATCAGCCCCCGGCGCGCGGAGTCGGGGTCCTGGGAGGCGCGGATCAGCTTGATCACCGCGTCGAGGTTGTCGAGCGCGACCAGGAGTCCTTCGAGGATGTGGGCCCGCGCCTCGGCACGTCGCAGCTGGTGCTGTGTCCGCCGCGTGATCACCTCGCGCTGGTGCCCGACGTAATGCTGGACCAGCTCCTTGAGGCCGAGGGTCCGCGGCACGCCGTCGACGAGCGCGACCATGTTGATCCCGAAGCTCGTCTGCATCGAGGTCCGCTTGAAGAGCTGGTTCAGCACGACCTGGGCGGGGTCGCCGCCGCGCTTCAGCTCGATCACCAGGCGCATCCCGCTCCGATCCGACTCGTCGCGCAGGTCGGAGATCCCCGTCAGCTTCTTCTCTCGGACGAGGTCCGCGATCTTCGTGATCAGCCCCCCGTCGCCGCCCTTCTTGACCATGAACGGGAGCTCGGAGACGATGATCGCGTCCTTGCCACCGCGCAGCGGCTCGACGTGGGCCTTGGCGCGCAGCCGCACGCTGCCGCGCCCGCTGCGGTAGGCCTCCTTGATCCCCGACGAGCCCATAATCGTTCCCCCGCCGGGGAAGTCCGGGCCCTTGACGTACTTCATCAGCCCCTCGAGGTCGATCTCGGGGTTGTCGATGCAGGCGCGGACCGCCGCGATCACCTCGCGCAGGTTGTGCGGCGGGATGTTGGTCGCCATCCCGACCGCGATCCCCGACGAACCGTTGGCGAGCAGGTTGGGGAACCGCGCCGGCAGGATCTGGGGCTCCTGCTGGCTCTCGTCGTAGTTCGGCCCGAAGTCGACGGTCTCGGCCTCGATGTCGCGGAGAAGCTCCGTCGCGAGGCGGCCCAGGCGCGCTTCGGTGTAGCGCATCGCGGCCGGTGGATCGTCGTCGATCGAGCCGAAGTTTCCCTGCCCGTCGACGAGTGGGTAGCGCAGCGAGAAGTCCTGCGCCATCCGAGCGAGGGTGTCGTAGATCGCGGTGTCGCCGTGCGGGTGGTACTTCCCCATCACCTCGCCGACGATGAACGCGCACTTGCGGTACGGCCGGTTCGGCTGCAGGCCGAGGTCGTGCATCGCGTACAGGACACGCCGGTGCACGGGCTTGAGCCCGTCGCGGGCGTCAGGCAGGGCGCGGCCCACGATCACGCTCATCGCGTAATCGAGATACGAGGAGCGCATCTCGGTGCCGAGCTCGCGGTCCTCTATGCGACCGGTCAGCGCTTCGAGCGAGCCTTCCATCAGCCCTCCATCAGACGTCGAGGAACCTCACGTCGCGGGCGTGCTTCTCGATGAAGAGCTTGCGCGGCTCGACCTTGTCGCCCATCAGGTCTGAGAACACCCGCTCCGGGGTGATGTCCTCATCGATCGTCACCCGCTGCAGTGTGCGCGTGGTGGGATCCATCGTGGTCTCGCGGAGCTGGTCCGCGTTCATCTCGCCGAGCCCCTTGAAGCGCTGGAGCGTGATCCCGCGCCTCGCGAGCTCGAGGACCGCGCGGCGCAGGTCGCCGAACGACAACGCCTCCTCCCGCCTGTCCCCGAGCGCGACCTGGAACGGAGGCCGGCCGACGTGCTTGAGCAGGTTGGAGTGCACCTCGACCAGCCTGCGGTAGTCGTTCGACTTGAACAGCTCGCCGGGGAGCTTGTGGGTGCGCGCGAGCCCGCTGCGGCGATGCGTGGCCTTCACCGTCAGCAGCGCCTTCGTCGCCTTCACCAGCTCGGTCTCGTAGGGCTCCTCGGGCGGGTCCTTCGCCTCGAGCAGCTTCTTCGCGCCGGCGAGGGTCGCGGCGCCGCCGTCGAGCAGCTGCGACTCGCTGAGGAAGTCGACGGTCTGGTGGCCGTGCTCGGCCTGAAGCGACGCGGACCAGCCCTCGTACTCCTTGAACAGGCGGGTGAACTGCTGCCAGCGCCGCTTGCTCAGCTTCGAGCGCTTGCCCTTCGAGTCGAGGATCTCGAACTGCTCCAGCTTGTCGCGCAGCAGCAGTGCCTCGAGCTCGCCTTCCTTCTCGATGTACACCTCCTCGCTGCCGTTTCGGACCTTGTACAGCGGCGGCTTCGCGATGTACACGTACCCGGCCTCGATCAGCTCCGGCATCTCCCGATACAGGAACGTGAGTGCGAGCGTGCGGATGTGCGCTCCGTCGACGTCGGCGTCCGTATTGCTTGCGGCGACGCCGCCGAACCCGGCGATGAAGTTCTCGTCGTCGTGGACCGAGAAGTCGTAGACGTTTCCGTTCGTCGCGGGGACCTGCTTGACCGAACGGACCTCGACCGCGATCAGATCTCGACCAACGGAGGAGAACCGGCGAGGAGGAGCGGTGGTGTCCCTGCTCACCCGCTCCCATGCCGCATCGGCGTTCGGATGGCTGTCCCAGATCCGCGACAGCCTGGCGACGTCGTCGCGCTGACAGACGGACACCGACCAGCAATCGTGACGATGCGTGGCCGGACGGCCGTTGATCCGCGTCCGCGTGCCGGCAACCGAAGCTCGCGATGTGGAGGCGACCACGCCGAACGAAGCGAGCAGATACTGAAGCCCGCTTGCAAGGTCGGGGGAGGTGGTGCTGAAGCCGAAGAGGTGCTCGCTCAACGTTCCGTCGCCGATGAAGTAACCGCGGAGGAACTCCGTGCGCATGTCGTCGTCGACGGAGAAGACGACGTCCGGCACGCGCTTGGTCGGCGCCGTTGCCCCGGAGAATCCGAACAGGCGCCCCCACACAATCGCTGCGACGCGGTTGACGAGCCGCAGCTCGCCAATTCGGTCCCCGGCCGTGTAATTGCTGACGTTGCGGCCGAACACTCGCTCAAGCGCCCGGCTCATCTCCTCGCGGAAGGCTTCGTTGCGTAATCCGATCGCGAACCGAATCCCGGCGCGGGGGCTCCCCGATCCCTCGGCGAGATAGAAGCCCAGGAGCTTCATCAGCTCCGGAGACATGTCGATGTAACGGCCGATCCCGTTGCCCTTGTAATGCTCGGGCGTCAGCTCGATGTCCTCCCGCCGGTCGAACCACTCGAGGTCCTCAGCCTCCAAGTCGGACAGGCGCACGTATGTCCGGACCTTGTTTCGCGGCGCTCCCCGGTACTGGGTACGCCACGTCCGCTCAAGGGCGCTCTCGCGCAGCCGGACGCGCGGCATGAGGCGGGACGGCTCATCGCCGACCGCCTCGACGTAGGCGGTCCAGTTCCGAAGCGATGGCCTCGACTTCCCCTGCTCCCACGCATAGAAAGTGACCGGCTGGCGAACCCCGACTCTCTCGCAGAGGTCTCGATTCCGCAGGCCGCTGAGCCGGCGCATCCTCGCCAGGTGCGCGCGGACATCCGCGGGAGCCTCCACGCGCGGCGCCACAAGCTCATCGTCACCAGCGTGCTCACGACGAACCTTCGCCCGGTACCAGTCCTCGACCGCTGGACCACGGACCCAAACGTGTCTTGCGGACTCGCCAACGGAGTGAAGCTCGCGAAGCAGGTCGATCCGCTCGGGTCCATCCCCGGGCAGGGAGATCCGCCTCGGGACGACCAGCTTGTCGCCCACCTCGATCTCGAGACCCCGCTTCTTGCGGATCTCACCGTCCTCGCAGACGAACACGCTGTGGCTCCCTGTCACACGCACCGAGCGCCCGTACGCAGACTTGATCTCGAACAACGGCTCGTCCACGGGATGCCGGATCACTCCCTTCACCGGCTTGAAGCGCACCCTCCCCGTCGAGGCGTCGAAGCACATCACCTCGCCGAGCTCCTCGCCCACGAGCTTCGTATAGCCCTCGACGTCCCTGTCGCGAGCCGCGAGCTGGCGGTCGATGTGCGGGCCGATCTTGGTCAGCCGCGTGCCACGGCTGTCGCGCACGACGACGTCCTCTTCCGCGTCGACGCTGGAGAGGATCACCTTGTGATAGCGGGCGTCCTCGATGTTGAACTCCTCGCGAATCCCGGTCCCGATCGCCGTGATCAGCGCCTGGATCTCGATGTTGGAGAGCACCTTGTCGATCCGGCTCTTCTCGACGTTGATGATCTTCCCGCGCAGCGGCAGCACCGCCTGGGTGGAGCGGTCGCGGGCCTGCTTCGCCGAGCCACCCGCCGAGTCGCCCTCGACGATGAACAGCTCCGCGTCGCGCGGGTCCTTCACCGAGCAGTCGGCGAGCTTGCCCGGGAGCGTGGAGTTCTCGAGCGCCGACTTGCGCCGCGTGAGGTCGCGCGCCTTGCGCGCCGCCTCGCGCGCCCGCGCCGCGTCGACCGCCTTGGTGAGGATGCGGCGCGCGTCGCCCGGGGTCTCCTCGAGGAACTCCCCGAGCCGGCGGTTGACCGCCTCCTTCACGAGCCCCTCAATCGGAGGGTTGCCGAGCTTGGTCTTCGTCTGGCCCTCGAACTGGGGGTCGTGGAGCTTCACCGAGATCACCGCGGTGAGGCCCTCACGCACGTCCTCGCCGGAGAGGTTGTCGTCCTTCTCCTTCAGGAGGCCCTTGTGGCGCGCGTAGGCGTTCAGGGTCCGGGTCAGCGCCGCCTTGAAGCCCGAAAGGTGCGTGCCGCCCTCGTGCGTGTTGATGTTGTTCGCGAAGCTGAACGTCGACTCCTGGTAGGAGGTCGACCACTGCATCGCGATCTCGACCTCCCCCTCTTCGGCCTCCTCCTCGAAGTACACGGTCTTGCGGTGGAGCGCGTCCTTCGTCTCGTTCAGGTGCTTGACGAAGTCGACGATCCCGCCCTTGTACTGGAAGCT
Organism: Solirubrobacterales bacterium; assembly: GCA_050697095.1. Classification (GTDB taxonomy): domain Bacteria; phylum Actinomycetota; class Thermoleophilia; order Solirubrobacterales; family 70-9; genus DASPWW01. Next base: position 3,688 of record JBOGZH010000253.1, on the reverse strand, counting down.
GACCTCCTCGCCGGCGCCGCGCTCGTCGACGAGGTCGATCCGCAGGCCGCGGGTGAGGAACGCGGTCTCGCGGAGGCGGTCGGCGAGAGTCTGAAAGTCATACTCGATCTCGTCGAACACCTCGAGGTCGGGCAGGAAGGTGATCGTCGTGCCCGTGCGCTTCGCCGCCTGGCCCTTCTTGAACTTGGACACGGGCTTGCCGCGGGCGAAGTCCTCCGTCCACACGTGACCGTCGCGGCGCACCTCCAGGTGCAGCCGTTCCGAGAGCGCGTTGACGACCGAGACCCCGACACCGTGCAGGCCGCCCGACACCTTGTAGCCCCCGCCCTCGCCGAACTTCGCGCCGGCGTGGAGGGTGGTCAGCACCACCTCGGCTGCCGGGCGCTTCTCCTTCGCATGGTTCTTGACCGGGATCCCGCGACCGTCGTCGGTGACGGTGACGCTGTTGTCGGGATGAAGCGTGACCTTGACGTGGTCGGCGTGGCCCGCGATCGCCTCGTCGACCGAGTTGTCGACCACCTCGTAGACGAGGTGGTGAAGACCGCGCGCGCCGGTCGAGCCGATGTACATCCCCGGCCGCTTGCGCACTGCTTCAAGGCCCTCGAGGACGGTGATGTCCGTGGCGTCGTAGCTGTCCGTCCCGCCGCGCTTCGCGGTGCGCGCGCTCTTCGTCTTGTTGCCGGCCTTCGGGCGCGACTTCGCCGCGGACTTCCGCGTGCTCGCCTTCCCAGACCCGGCGCTGTTCCGGGACCGTGTTGCCACTCAGCTCCTTTCGGTTGATCGCCTCAACCCACGAGAAACCCCGACCGCGGTAGGCGCATGGCGCTCATCCGACCCGGGTCGGGGCGGCTCGTACAAGTTGACATAAGGATACCATCCGCCGCCCCCGGAAAACACCACCGAAGTGCAACAAAAGGCCTGCAAAACACGCATAAGATTGGGGTGTGGAAGGGGTTCGGGATGAATGCGCTGGAAAAGCCTTCGACGGAGGGGAGAAAAACTCCTGCGAGGCCTGAACAAGTCGCGCGATGTGCGCGCACATCGCGCGGTTGGTCAAGGGTTGAAGCGTGCCGCGTCCGCGGTGAACCGGAGCCCCTCGAGCCGTCCCTCGCCGAGCCGCTCGTTGAGTCCCTCGAGCAGCCGCGTCTGCATGAGGTCGAGCTCCGAGGCCCACGTCGCCGAGCGGCACGCGATCGTGACGACCCCGTCGCGCTCGCTCACCGGGCGCGCCTCCGCCGCGATCACGTCGCCGGAGACCTCCGCCCACAGCGTCTGAACCTCCGCCAGCAGCGTCCGTGGCGCGGCGCCCTCGAGCGCGCCGCGGAGTGCGCCACCCGCGCGCCGCGGTGCCCGGCGACGAGTCACCCGACCGGAGCGGTGGTCCGCACCCGGCCCGCGTCGATCTCGAGCTCCGTGCGCTCGGTGTCCTCGGGGACCTGCGACGGCTCGGTCGCCGTGATCAGCGCCTGCCCCTCGCCTCGCAGGAGCTCGATGAGGCGCAGGCGGCGCTCCGGATCGAGCTCGCTCATAACGTCGTCGAGGAGCATCAGCGGCGGCGTGCGGCGCGCTTCCAGGAGCGCATCGCGCTCCGCAAACAGCAGGGCCAGGAGGGCGGTCCGCTGCTGGCCCTGCGAGCCGTAGCGACGCACCGCGCGGCCGCCGAGCTCGACCTGGATCTCGTCGAGATGCGGCCCGTGGGTCGAGTGCCCGCGCTCGACGTCGTGCGCACGGCGCTCCCGAAGCTCCTCTGCGATCGCGGCCGCGTCGGCGCCCTCGGTACGGGGGCGATAGCGCAGCACCGCCGCCCCCACGAGTCCGAGCTCCCCGGCGAGGGAGCCGAACGTGGGCGCAAGCCGCTCGACGGCGGCCGCGCGGGCCTCGATCAGCGCCGCCGCGTCGGAGGCGAACTCCGCGTCCCAGGCCGCGAGGCCGTCCTCGGAGGCCGCTCCCGCCCGGATCCTCCCCAGGAGCGCGTTGCGCTGCGCGAGAGTGCGGCCGAAGCGGCGCCGCGCGTCCGCGCGGGCGGGCCACAGCGCGCCGACGAAGCGGTCCAGGTGGCCGCGGCGCTCCGTCGGCGGGCCCTTGACCAGGGCGAGCCGGTCCGGGGAGAAGACCGCCACGGCGGGACGCAGCTCGGCGACGTCATCCGGGACGGGGCTCCCGTTGAGGCGGTGGTTGCGGCCGTCGGCCCGCGTCACCGAGGCGAGGAAGCGGCGCGTTTCGTGACCGTCGCTCACCGCGACCTCGGCGCGGCCTACCTCGGCCCCGAACGCGATCAGCTCACGATCCGCGCGGGTCCGCCACGACGCCGCGGTGAGCCCGAAGCACAGCGCCTCGAGCAGGTTTGTCTTCCCGGCGCCGTTCGGGCCGTGGATCAGGGTGATCCCGTCGCCAAGCTCGACCTCGGCGCGGCCGAGGTTGCGAAACGAGCGCGCCTCGAGCCCGTGGACGAGCACGGTGGCTAGTGGGGCCTCTCACGACGTTTGGCCGGAAATGACGGCCCCAGGTCGCCGCCATGCCGCGTCCTCAGTCGCCCGCATAGCGCCGTCGGTGCGCATCCGGTTTGCTCCAGACGGCGGGGATCGCTCGGGGCTGGGTGGGGCCAAGTCACCGATCGCGCGGTCGTCGTCCCTAACCTCCGTCTCGGTGCGGTCCTGTCGCGAGACCCTCGATTGGGGGCGTATAGCGACCAAAACCGCGGGGTTCGTCGCCGCAACGCCGCGAACCGGCGGTTGGGCACCGGTCGGCCCTACTTGCCCTTGATCCGCCGGGAGCAGCCAACGCCATGAGACACCCCACTACACGTTGAGCCTGATCGGCATCACGAGGTAGCTGAAGTCGTCGCGCTCCACCGGCTGCAGCAGGCCGGGGCGCAGCGGCGACGTGAGCCGCAGCACGAGCTCGTCGGAGTCGATGCTCTCGACGCCGGCAACGAAGAACTCCGGGTTGAAGGCGATCTCCAGCGGCTCGCCGGTGAACGGCGCGGGCATCGCCTCGCTCGCGTCGCCGACCTCCGGCGTCTCGGCCGAGACCGTCAGCTCCCCCTCCGAGAGCGCCAGCCGCAGGGGCGCGTTGCGCTGCGCGAGCTGGCCGATTCGCCGCGCCACCTCGAGCAGCTCGTCCCGCGGCAACCTCACCTCGTGCTCAAAGGAGTCGGGGATCAGCTGGCGGTGACTCGGGAACTGACCCTCGATGAGCCGCGAGGAGAGCACGATCCCGTCGGCGCGGAACACCACCTGGTTGGGGAGCAGGGCGATCTCCACCTCCTCGACCGACTCCGACGCCACGATCCTGCTCAGCTCGCGGAGCGCCCGCGCCGGGACGTTCGCCTCGAGCTGGGTGGACACCGGGTTCTCGAGCTCGGTGTGCTTGACGCTCAGCCGGTAGGAGTCGGTCGCGACCATCGTCAGCGTGCGCTCCTCCGCGGTCACGAGCACCCCGGTGAGGATCGGCCGCACCTCGTCCCGCGAGGCGGCGCGCGCGACGCGCTCCACGGTGTCGGCCAGCGCCGCGCCCGGAAGCTTGATCGGCTCTCCCTCGAACTCCGGCAGGCGCGGGAAGTCCTCGGGCGGCAGGGTCCGAAGGTGAAAGCGCGCGGTCCCGGCGGTCAGCTCGACGTCACGCTCCTCGGGGCGCAGCGCAAGTCCGACATCACCCGTGGGCAACGTCCTCACCACATCAACCAGGA
>JBOGZH010000252.1:0-4681 GCA_050697095.1 Solirubrobacterales bacterium | reverse complement strand
GTCCCAGATCGCGGCGAAGAAGCGATGCTCGGGCATGATCGTCTCGGACTCTAGATGGTTGATGCCGTGGCCACGTGCGCCCGGGGAAGCACATGGCCGAGCAGATCGAGGACGCAGGGCGCGAAGTGTGCTCCCTGCACACGAGCGCCCGAGGACGAAGAGATGCGATGTGCCACGTGCGTCATCCGGGCGGGCGTGGTTGTGGTATCAGCCATCTAATGGTTGCTCGGACTTGCGCCGGGGAGCCGAACGTGCGAGAAAGAGAGGCGCAACTGCAGCGAAGAGAGAAGGAGGAGCGATGGCCACGTTCATCATGCTGACCAACCTCACCTCCGACGGGGTGAAGACGCTGAAGGGCAACCCCGGCCGCGTGCAGGAGGTGAACAAGGAGGTCGAGCAGCTCGGGGTCAAGGTCGTCAGCCAGTGGGCGACGCTCGGCCAGTACGACTTCATCACCGTCGTCGAGGCCCCCGACGAGGCGACGATGGCGAAGGTCTCGGTCGAGCTCGGCTCGCGCGGCACGACGACCAGCCAGACGCTGAGCGCGATTCCGGCCGAGGAGTTCGTCAGCTCGCTGTAGTCGCCGGTGAAGGTCCTCGTCGTCGGCGGAGGGGGGCGCGAGCACGCGCTCGTTCGGGCGCTCGCGCGCTCACCGCAGCGCCCGGAGCTGCTGTGCTGTCCCGGGAACCCCGGGATCGCGCGGGACGCCCGCCTGCTGGACACCCGCCCGGAGGATGTGAGCGCGATAGTCGCCGCGGCGCGCGAACAGGAGGTCGACCTCGTGGTCGTCGGACCCGAGGCGCCGCTCGTCGCCGGGATCGTCGACGCGCTCGAGGAGGCCGGGATTCCGGCCTTCGGCCCCAAAGCGGAGGCGGCGCGGATCGAGGGCTCGAAGATCCACGCCAAGGAGGTGATGGCGGAGGCCGGGATCCCGACGGCGGCCCACGCGGTGCTACACGGCCGCGATGAGGCCCTCGAGCACCTGTCCTGTGCCTCATATCCGGCGGTGCTGAAGGCGGACGGGCTGGCCGCCGGCAAGGGCGTGGTGATCTGCGCCACCGAGGCCGACGCGCGCGATGCGGTGGAGATGTTCTTCGTCGAGCGCCGCTTCGGCGACACCGAGGTGGTGCTCGAGGAGCACCTGGAGGGCGAGGAACTGTCGTTGCTGGCGCTGTGCGACGGCGAGAACGTGCTCCCGCTTGCGCCGGCCCAGGACTACAAGCGGATCGGCGAGGGCGACCGGGGGCCGAACACGGGCGGGATGGGGAGCTACTCCCCGGTGCCGGGCTTCGATGCCGCGGCGGTCGAGGAGCTCACCGAGATGGTCCACCGGCCGGTCGTCGACGCGATGAGCCGCAACGGCACTCCCTACCACGGCGTGCTCTACGCGGGGCTGATGATGACCGCGGCCGGTCCCAGGGTGCTGGAGTTCAACTGCCGCTTCGGCGACCCCGAGACGCAGGCTGTCCTGCCCCGCCTGCGCTCCGACCTGGTGGAGCTGTGCCGGGCGGCGCGTGAGCCCGGGGGACTCGCCGGGGTCGAGGCGGAGTTCGCCGACGACTGGGCCGTCACGGTGGTTCTCGCCTCCGGCGGCTATCCGGCCTCGAGCTCGATTGGCGACGTGATCCGCGGCCTCGACGAGGCGGCCGAGGCCGGCGCCGAGGTGCTGCACGCCGGCACCGCGCGGCGCGACGGGGAGCTCGTCACCGCGGGGGGCCGGGTCCTAAACGTGACCGGCCTCGGCCCCACGCCCGGTGCCGCCCGGGACCGGGCCTACGATGCTGCACGGTGGATCAGCTTCGACGGAATGCAGATGCGAACCGACATCGCAGCCCAGGCGATTGAACGAACGGCCGCCGCCTAGTGAGGCCCCACTAGGGCGGTTTCGCGCGGAGGGAGGATCCATGGAGGTACGGCAACCCGAGGAGCGCCGCGGCGAGGAACCGGACGTCGCGACCGCCGAGCCGATGCCCGATGTTGAGGCGGCGTTCGAGGAGATCGAGGTCGACGCCCCCCTGGTCGGGATCATCATGGGCTCGAAGAGCGACAAGCCGAAGATGCAGCCCGCCGGCGCCGCGCTTCATGAGGCCGGGATTCCCTACGAGGTGCGGGTGATGAGCGCCCACCGGACCCCGGACCAGGTTCGTGACTACTGCCAGAACGCCCGCATGCGAGGACTCAAGGTGATCATCGCCGGCGCGGGGATGTCCGCGGCGCTGCCGGGCGTCGCCGCTGCCCACACCGAGTTGCCCGTGGTCGGGGTGCCGGTCTCGAGCAAGAACCTCGGCGGTCTCGACGCGCTGCTCTCCGCCGTGCAGATGCCCCCCGGCGTCCCGGTCGGGTGCGTTGCGATCGACGGGGCGAAGAACGCCGGGTTGCTTGCGGCCCGGATAATCAACGCGTGATCCCGCGCTACACGCGAGACGAGATCGGCGCCGTTTGGGCTCCGCGCCGCCGCATGGAGGCGTGGCTCGCGGTCGAGCTCGCCGCGACCGAGGCGTGGGCCACGGAGGGAGTGGTGCCCCCCGAGGCCGCCGAGGCCTGCCGCGAGCGCGCCTCGTTCACCGTCGAGGCGGTCGAGGAGCGTGAGCGGACGACGGGCCACGACGTCGCGGCCTTCGTCGACGTGGTCGCGCAGTCGATCGGGGAGGAAGGTCGCTGGATCCACTACGGGCTCACCTCCTCGGACGTGCTCGACACCGGGCTCGCGGTCCAGCTCAGCGAAGTTGGCGTGATCCTCATCGCCGGCGCGACCGAGTATCGGGACGCGCTGATCAAGCGGGCACTCGAGCACCGCGACACGATTTCGGCTGGGCGCACGCACGGGGTCCACGCCGAGCCGACCACCTTTGGGCTCCGCCTCGCGAGCTTCGCCTTCGAAGCCGATCGCAACCTGGAGCGTCTGCGGCGCGCGATGGAGGGCATCGCGGTGGGAAAGCTCTCCGGGGCGGTGGGCACCTACGCGTCCGTTCCCCCCTCGATCGAGGAGCGGGTGATGGACGCGCTCGGCCTTCGCGCCGAGCCGGTCTCGACTCAGGTCGTGCCCCGCGATCGACACGCCGAGGTCGTGCAGGCGATCGCCCTCGCCGGCGCCGGGCTGGAGCGCTTCGCGACCGAGATCCGCAACCTCCAGCGCACGGAGGTGCGCGAGGTCGAGGAGCCGTTCGCCGCCGGCCAGAAGGGCTCCTCCGCGATGCCCCACAAGCGCAACCCGATCCTCTCCGAGCGGATCTGCGGGCTCGCGCGCGTGCTGCGCGGGTACTCGCAGACCGCGGTCGAGAACGCCGCCCTGTGGCACGAGCGCGACATCTCGCACTCGGGCGCCGAGCGCGTGATCCTCCCCGACGCGACGACCCTGCTCGACTACATGCAGCATCTCGGGGTGCGCCTCGCCGAGGGGATGATCGTCCACCCCGATCGGATGCGCGACAACCTCGAACTCACCCACGGGGCGCTGCACAGCCAGCGCGCGCTGACGGCGCTGGTCGAGTCGGGCATGTCCCGCGACGACGCCTACCGCCTCGTGCAGGAGTCCGCGCAGCGCGCGTGGGACGAGGGGACCGGGTTCGGCGAGCTGATCGCGGAGGCGGCCCCGGACCTCGACGTCGACGCGGTCCTCGACCACGACGCGTACCTACGGCACCTGCCCGACGTGTTCGCGCGGCTCGAGGCGTTGCGGGGCTAGCCCGCACGCCGCCTGCGAAACGGGATCTCCAGCGCCGCGAACATCGCCGCCGCGAGGAGGCCGGCCGCGGGGATGTACCACGGCCACGGGCCCATGAGGTCGAGCAGCGAGGCCTGATCGGGTTTCTCGCGCAGGAACATGTAGTTGCCCCCCGTGAGCAGGTCGGCGACCGCGGCGAGCGCCGCGTAGCCCAGGGTCGCGACCAAGACCCGCGGCACCGCTCCGGGTCGAGGCACGAGCCGGAGCCCGAAAGCGAGAAACAGGGCCGCCACGACGGCGCCCGAGTGGGTCGCGAAGTAAGTCCAGAAGAAAAGGTGCGGAAACCCGCTGTCCAGATCCGGGGTCAGCACGGCGAGCAGAGAGGCAGTGAGGCCCCAGAAATACGCCAGCTCGAAGAGCAGGGGACGCGGTCGCCACAGCGCCAGCGCCGAGACGATCGTGACCGCGTCCGTCAGGTGAAGCGGGAGGCTGCGCTCCACAGACAACGTGCCCCGCAGCGCGATCGCGACGTTCTCGGTCACGTAGGCGGCCACCATCAGCACCGCCAGGCCGCGCGAGAACGGCGTTATCCAAGCGCCCGGATGCGCGCGCGCGGCCCACACCGAGCAGGCGGCGAGCGCAGCGGTGAGCGCCAGCGCCGCAACGTGCTCGCCCGCGAGGAGGTCCACGGTCACAGGGGCCCGCGGGGCCCCGCGATCACGAGGCTACGCGACCCCGGCTCGATCCGGCCGGGCCGACTCCGTCAGCGGCGAGGCCAGCCGCCGCTCCAGGATCGCCGGGGTGCCGTTGCGCGGCGACAGGGTGACGTTGCGGTGGCCGTACGGCTCGGGCCGGTCAGCGCCGGGCCGAAGCTCCGCCCGCCGCAGGATCGTCCGCAGCACGACCTTCATCTCGAAGCTCGCGAAGGCGGCGCCGAGACAGCGGCGCGTGCCGCCGCCGAACGGGATCCATCCGAAGGTGTCCGGCCCACCGTCGAGGAAGCGCTCGGGCCGGAAC
>JBOGZH010000251.1:0-8989 GCA_050697095.1 Solirubrobacterales bacterium | reverse complement strand
GCACGAAGAAGGCCGAGATCGCGACCGTGATGATGTAGTTGAGCATCTGTCCCCACCCGGCGACGAAGCTGGCGAGCTCGTTGAACGCATGACGCGCGAAGTTCGACGACCCGCCGGCCTCCGGGTACATCACCGTCGCCTCGATGTAGGTCGCCGCGGTGCAGACGAAGATCACGCCCGAAATCAGGAACGCGACCGGCGTCAGACCGAGCGCGAACGCCGCCGTCACCCCGAGCGCGTAGTAGGGCGTGGAGCCGACGTTCCCGTACGCCGTCGAGAACAGCGCGGAGGTGCCGTGCACGCGGCGCAGCGATTCCTCTCTCGGGTGCCGTTCAGCCACTCATCTAACCCCGCTCACTGCCTCGAATATAGGGTCAGGCGCCGATGGGCCCGAGCGCCGATCCCTGGACCGACGGGGAGATGTGAGCTACAGCGCGACGATGGGGATGATCAGCAGCGCGACGATGTTGGCGACCTTGATCATCGGGTTGATCGCCGGGCCGGCCGTGTCCTTGTAGGGGTCGCCGACCGTGTCGCCCGTGACCGACGCGGCGTGGGCCTCCGAGCCCTTGCCGCCGAACGCGCCGTCCTCGATCAGCTTCTTGGCGTTGTCCCACGCGCCCCCGCCCGCGGTCATCGAGATCGCCGCGAACAGGCCCACGACGATCACCCCGATCAGGAGCCCCCCGAGCGCCTGCGCGCTGATCAGCCCGACGATCAGCGGGATGGCGATCGGGATCAGCGACGGCGCGATCATCTCCTTCTGCGCCGCCGCGGTCACGATCCGCACCGTGTGGCCGTACTCGGGCTTCTCGGTCCCCTCCATGATTCCGGGGTGCTCGCGGAACTGGCGTCGCACCTCCTCGACGACCTGTCCGCCGGCCCGACCGACCGCCTCGATCGCGAGCGCCGCGAACAGGTAGACCATCATCCCGCCGATCAGGAGGCCGATCAGCACCGCCGGGTCGGAGATGCTGAAGGCGAGGCCCTCGCCGCCCGGCTCCTCCGCGAGCTCGATCTCGAAGGCGTTGAAAAGCACGAGCGCCGCGAGCGCGGCCGACCCGATCGCGTACCCCTTGGTCACCGCCTTCGTCGTGTTGCCGACCGCGTCGAGGGGATCGGTGACGTTGCGCACGTCCTCCGGCAGATCCGCCATCTCGGCGATCCCGCCCGCGTTGTCCGTAATCGGGCCGAAGGCGTCCAGCGCGACGATCAGGCCGGTCAGCGACAGCTGCGCCATCACCGCGACGCCGATCCCGTAGATCCCGGCCAGCTCGTTGGCGCCGAGGATCGCGAGCGCGATCAGCAGCACCGGTGCCGCCGTGGACTGGAAGCCCTGCGCGAGGCCCTGGATGATGTTCGTCGCGTGGCCCGTCACCGAGGCCCTGCTGATCGTCTTCACGGGGCGGAACCGGGTCGACGTGTAGTAATCGGTGATGATGAACAGGCCGGCCGTGACCGCGACCCCGATCAGTCCGCACAGCCACAGGTCGGTGACGCTCGTCACCTCGGTCGAGGCGGTCTCGAAGCCAAGCCGCAGCGGCTCGTCCATCAGCCACTCCGTGATCGGGTAGAAGGCCGCCGCGGACAGCACCGCCGAGACGATCAGCCCCTGGTACAGCGCCCGCTCCACGTTGCCTGTCCGCGAGCGCACCGACAGGGCGCCGATGATCGAGGCGACGATCGCAACGGCGCCGATGATCAGCGGATACAGCGCCACCTCGCGCGCGAAATCGGCGCTGAACGTGAGCACCCCGAGCAGCATCACCGCGACCGCGGTCACGGCGTAGGTCTCGAACAGGTCGGCGGCCATCCCGGCGCAGTCGCCGACGTTGTCGCCCACGTTGTCGGCGATCACGGCGGGGTTGCGCGGATCGTCCTCGGGGATACCCGCCTCCACCTTCCCGACGAGGTCGGCCCCGACGTCGGAGGCCTTCGTGAAGATCCCCCCTCCCAGGCGCGCGAAGACCGAGATCAGCGACCCGCCGAACCCGAGGCCGATCAGGGCGTCGATCGCCTCCTTGTCCGTCTCGTCGGCGAGGATCAGGATCCCGAAGTAGCCCGCGACGCCGAGCAGGGCGAGCCCGACGACCAGCAGGCCGGTGACCGAGCCGCCCTTGAAGGCGACATCGAGCGCCGGCGAGACGCCGCCGCGCGCCGCCTCGGCGACGCGCGCGTTGGCGCGCACCGACAGGTTCATGCCGATGAAGCCCGCCGCGCCGGAGAACGTGCCGCCGATCACGAACCCGATCGCGGTGGTGACGTCCTGGAGGATCGCGAGCAGGATCGCGAGGACGACGGCGACGACGGCGATGATCGTGTACTGGCGCGTCAGGTACGCCTTGGCGCCCTCCTGCACGGCGGCCGAGATGTCCTTCATCTGCTCGTTGCCCTGCGGCTTGGCGAGCAGGCGCTGCGTGATCAGCGCGCCGTACACGACGCCGGCCACGGCGCACGCGAGCGCGATAACGACACCCCAATCGGTCAGAAAGTCGGTCAAATCGCGCGCGAGTCTAAATCAAACGGGCTCACTGCGATCCGGGAGTCCAAAGGCCCGGCGGGGGCTTGCGCTCCCCCTTTTGTGCCTCGGGCGGCTTGGGCGGCGCCTCTCCCTCGGCGCCCTCCGGCTCCCCACCCGGCGACTCCCCCGCCTGCTTCGCGTACACCATCTGGAGCTCGGACAACGCGTTGCGGACCTGGGCCGCCGGCTCGGGATCGAGCAGGTCGACGAGCGCCCTCACGGCCTCGATCCCGATCCGCGCCTGCTCGAGATCCCGCTCGTCCTCCTTCGCGATCCGCCGCGAGCTGAGGTTGATCAGGCTGACGACGCTCTGGAGGAGAACGTCCTGCACCCGGAGGCTGCGCAGCTCCTCCTCGAGCCGCTTCCGCAGTTCCTCCTCGCTCGGCTGGCCCTGCGGTCCGCCCGCGGGCGGGGTCTGTTCCTCTGCCCCCATCAGTCGCCCAATCTAGCCGACGACACCTTCGGGCACGTAGGTACGCCGGGTCTCGGCGAGCGCGCCGCGGTAGATCGACTCGATCGCATCGCCCCGCTCGAGCGCGCGCCTCGCCCGCTGGGCGCCGTTCAGCTCGGGCATGCTCGCGTCGAGCCCGAGGGAATCGCGCGCCGGCTCGGTCCACTCGAGAACGCGCTCGAGCTCGGCGCTCGCCGCGATCTCGCTGCCCCGGGAGAAGTCGATCAGGTTGCCGTCCATCCCGTGGCGGATCGCCCGCCACAGGTTCTCCTCGATCTCCCGCTCGCGCTCCGGCTCGGCGAGGCGACCGTGGTCGTAGTCGAGCGCCGTCTGGGCGATGCAGGCGGCGATCAGCGCCGCGAGCCCGAACGACTCCTCGCCGCGCGTCTGGGCGTCGCAGATCCGCACCTCGACCGTGCCGAACTGATGGTGTGGCCGCACGCTCCACCACAGCTGCGTGGACTCGACGAGCGTGTTCGTCCGCGCGAGCAGCTCGACGAAGTCCGCGTACGTGCGCCAGTCCCCGAACGGCTCGTGGATTCCGCATCGCGGGAAGACGCGGGTGAAGATCTCGGTGCGCACCGAGTGGAGGCGGGTGTCGCGCCCGTCGAGGAAGGGGGAGTTCGCGGACACCGCAAGCAGCGTCGGAAGCACGCCGCGCAGCGAGTCGCACACGGCGATCGCGCGGTCGGCGCCCCGGACCCCCATGTGCACATGAAGGCTCCACGTGTTGTTGCGCTGGACCACGTAGCCGAGATCCCGCTTCAGCCGCTGGTAGTGCGGCGTGTCGATGATCCGCTGGTCCAGGTAGTTGGCCCAGGGGTGGGTCCCGGTCGCGGCGAGCCCCAGACCGCGCGCGTCGGCGAGCGCGAACAGTCGCGAGCGGTGCTCGCGCTGGCGCTCGGTCGCCTCGGCGAAGCTCTCTGCGCGCCCCGAGCGAATCTCGATCTCCGAGGCGATCAACTCGCCCGCCGCGGACTCCGCCAGGAGCTCGTCGTCCTGGCACGCCGCGAACAGCTCCTCGAAGCGCTGCACCAGCTCGAGGCTGTCCGGATCGACGATCGCGAACTCCTCCTCGAGCCCGATCGTGAAGTCGGTCGAGGCGTCGAACAGCTCCCGGGTGGCTTCGAGGTCCAAGCTCCGATCGCTGCGCCCGGCGGCGGCCACTAGGTGAGATAGAAGTAGAGCGCGTAGAGCAGGTCGACGGCGGGGCTCGAGGTGTGGACGGTCACCTCCGGCGGGACATCGAGGAGCTGCTCCGAGTAGTTGAAGATGATCTTGACCCCGTTGTCGACCAGCCGGTCCGCGACCTCCTGGGCCGACCTCGCGGGAACGGCGAGCACACCGACGACGATCTCCTCCTCCGTCACGACCTCGTCGAGGCGCGAGAAGTCCTGAACCGTGAGGTTGTCGCCGAGGGTCTTGCCGACGAGCTTCGGGTTGACATCGAACATCGCCGCGACCCTGAACCCGTGGTCGGCGAAGATGTCGGAGCCCGCGATCGCGTGTCCGAGCTTGCCTGCGCCGAAGAGGGCGATGTTGTGTTGGCCGGAGGTGCGGAGGATCTTCCGTATCTCGCCGACCAGCGAGTCCACCCGGTATCCGACGCCTCGCTTCCCGAACTTGCCGAAGCTCGACAGGTCGCGCCGGATCTGGGTCGAGTTGATGTGGGTGTAGTCCTCGAGCTCCTGCGAGGAGATCGTGTCCTTGCCCATCTTCTTGGCCTGGGTGAGCACCTGGAGGTAGCGAGAGAGGCGAGCCGCCACCCCGAGCGAGAGGCGCTCGCCATCCGTGATCGCGACCTCGGCCGCGCGGCCGCGGCTCGCGGCCCGGTTGCCTCCGCCGCGCGCCGTGCCCGAACGGGATCTCGAGGCGGCCCCGGTTCCGACTCCCCTGTTCCTCGCCGCCCGCTCCGGGGTCATGCCGCGACAGTATCCAACCTGGAGCGAACCGCGTCCCCGTCGAGGACGAGCTCGGAAACGATCCGGCCCTCGATCTCGACGACCGGTATTCGCTCTAGGTACCTCGCGTGGAGGCGCTCGTCCTGCTCGATGTCGATCTCGCGAAGCTCGAAGCCAGGTCCCGCCCCGCGGATCTCGAGGAGTTGCTCTCGCGCCTCGTCGCACAGGTGGCAGCCCGGCCGTGTGTACAGCGTGACCGCGGTCACGCGCTCGCGTCCCAGGAGAGGTACTCCGGGTAGGGCGTGGGAGCGACGAAGCGCGCCGCGGCGGCGATCATCGCCGCGTTGTCCGTGCACAGCTCGGGCGCAACCAGCTTCAGCCGCAGCCCGCGCCGCCCGCACACCGCCCCGACCCGCTTCCGCAGCAGCTCGTTCGCGGCCACCCCGCCGCCGAGCGCAACCGCCCCCCAACGATCGGCGTCGAGGGCGCGCTCCAACCGCCCGACCAGCTGCTCCACGACCGCGGCCTGGAAGCTCGCCGCGAGGTCGGCCCTGCGAGCATCGAGCTCGCCCTCGCCCAGGCCCCGAACGGCGTACGCGAGCGAGGTCTTCAGCCCGCTGAAGCTGAAGTCGAGGCCCGGTTCGTCGCGCATCGCGACCGGAAAGGCGAAGGCCTCGGGGTCGCCCTGGACGGCGAGGCGCTGGATCGCCGGCCCGCCGGGATAGCCGAGGCCGAGCAGACGCGCCGCCTTGTCGAGCGCCTCGCCGGCCGCGTCGTCGAGGGTCTGGCCGAGCAGCTCGAATCCCGAGTGCCGCCTGACCGCGGCGAGCAGGGTGTGGCCACCGCTTGCGATCAGGCACAGGAAGGGGGGCTCGAGCGGATCGGGCTCGATGAAGTTCGCGGCCACGTGGCCGTGCAGATGATCGACCCCCGCGAGCGGCTTTCGCCGCGACGCCGCGAGCGCCTTCGCGGTGCTCACCCCGACGAGCAGCGCCCCGATCAGGCCGGGCCCCCGGGTCACCGCGACCGAGTCGACGTCCTCGAGCTCGATCCCGGCGTCGGCGATCGCCGCATCGACGACGGGGTTGACGAGCTCGAGGTGGTGTCGCGAGGCGACCTCGGGCACCACGCCGCCGTAGCGCTCGTGGAAGGAGGCCTGGGAGGAGATCACGTTCGAGAGCACCCTGGCGCCGTCGGCGACCGCCGCGCAGGTGTCATCGCAGGATGTCTCCAGCGCCAAAATCAATTCCGCCCGCGTACTCAGCTTCCGCTCGCTCGCAGTCGAATCACTGGCCATGATGCTCGCTCGCTCCCGCCTCCGCCGCGGGCGGGTTTGTCATTACTCAGGCGTTCACAGCCGCCGGGGATTCGAGCCACATGATCAGCGCGTCCTCGCCGTTGTCGTGGTAGTAGCGACGCCGGCGACCGGCGGGACGGAATCCGAAGCCTCGGTACATCGTGATCGCCTCCTCGTTCGAGGTGCGGACCTCCAGCGTGTAGCGAGCATCGGCCCCCGCCTCGTCGAACAGGCTGTGCATCAGCATCGTCGCGATGCCGCGGCGGCGGAGGTCGGGCGATACGGCGACGTTCATCAGGTGCCACACGTCCGCGTAGCGCGAGCAGATCAGGTAGCCGGCCAGGCCCCGGTCGGTGCTCGCAGCGAGGCAGATGCCGGATGGCTTCGACAGCTCGAGCACGAACATCGCCAGCGACCACGGGGTCGGGAAGGAACGCCGCTCGACCGCGAGCACCGACGGGAGGTCGCCGTAGGTCAGCCGGCGGATCCCCACCGCCGGCTCAAGCGCCTGCTTTTCCTCCGCGATCTCGCTCACGCCAAATCTCCGCGTCCGGTGGTCTCAGGTAGGTTGGTCGGATCTCGTTCGGAGCCGACGGCGCCACGGCCGCCGCGAGAAGGCATACCTGCCGGGCGGAGAGCCGGTGAGCCGCCTCGTCCTCGGGGAGGACCTCAGCGCCCGCTTCCTCGAGATCTCGCCGAAATCGTACCGCCCCGTCCCCGGCGGCCAGCGGGGTGGCGCCAAGCGCCGTGATCCGATCCCCGAGAGTCTGCGGCGGGACGACGATTGGCCCCCACGCCCGCGCGCCGTCCGGGTCGTGGAGCGCGGCGAAGACCTCGGACCGGCGCGCGTCGATCACCGCGAGCCGGAACCTGCCACGGGCGTCGGGGTGCTCGGAGATGCCGCGCGCCAGGGCGTCCAGGGATGAGACTCCCGCCAGGGGCTTGTCGAGACCTTGGGCCAGGGCGCGCGCGGTGGCGATCCCGACCCGAAGTCCGGTGAACGAGCCGGGCCCCAACCCAACCGCGAGCAGGTCGACCCGATCCCATCCCCCCGCGTCGGCTGCGGCACCCTCGATCTCGCCGAGGAGCTCGGCGGCATGACGCGGACGCGCGCCAGGCTCGGTGGCGAGCGACCGCTCGCACAGGCCGTCCTCGCAGCGGGTGACAGCGACCGTGAGGACCGCGCTCGCGGTGTCGAAGCCGAGGACGGTAGCGTGTCGCGCCGTGAAGCTGATCGAGAAGGCTCAGGACCGGCTCGAGGAGAACGCTCCCTAGCCTAGCGGGGTGAGTATCTCCCGCTCGTCTCCGCCGGCGTGGCGGATCTCGACTCGGTGTACGCGCCCACCGCGCGCCCGCAGCCCTTCCATGATCGCGGGCTCGCCGACGGCGGGCCACTCGATGAACGCGATCGCGTCGCGGGTCAGATAGTCATCGAGCAGGCCCGGATCCTCGCCGGCGAGCGTGGACAGGCGGAAGAGATCGAGGTGCGAGACCGCGACTCGCCCCCGGTAGCGGCGTCCGATCGTGAACGTCGGCGAGAGAATGGGCTCCTCGATCCCCAGCGCGCGGCACGCCCCCCTGATCAGGGTGGTCTTTCCCGAGCCGAGCTCGCCGCTCACAAGCACGACGTCGCCGGGCGCAAGCGACTCCGCAAGTCGCCGACCGACATCCTCGGTCTCGACCGCGTCGCGGGAACGAATCACTCCCGCGACGTGCTCGGCTCCGCGTCCGCCGTCGCGGGGTCCGGGGTCACCCAAACAGGTCGAGCTGGTCGCCGGTGGGCTCCTCCGCCGCCCCGCCCACCACGGCGGCCGCGGTCGCACTCTCGCGCGCCGCGCCCTCGGGCAGCGGCTGCACGACCAGGTCGGGGAGCTTGCGGAAGTCCTCCCTCAGCGTCTCCAGGAGGCTCGGTGTCCGCAGGGCCGCCGCGGGATGGAACAGCGGCATGAGGAACACCGCGCGCCCCGCGAGCGAGTGGACCTGCGGGGTGCCGCGAACACGGCTGATCGGCGTCCTGCTCCCCGTCAGCAGGCGGGTCGCGAAGTTGCCGAGCGTGCCGATCACGCGGGGCTGGATCAGCTCGACCTGCCCGTACGTGTACGGCTGGCACGACTCGACCTCGAGCGGCTGCGGATCGCGGTTGCCCGGCGGCCGGCAGCGCACGACATTGGTGATCCACACGTCCTCGCGAGACAGCCCGATGTCCTCGAGCAGCTCCGCCAGCACCGCCCCCGCGCGTCCAACGAACGGCAGCCCCTGGCGATCCTCCTCCGCCCCCGGGCCTTCGCCGATGAACATCAGGTCGGCTTCCGCATCGCCGGACCCGAACACCACCCTGGTCCGGGTCTCGGACAGGGGGCAGCGCGTGCACGCCGAAGCCTCCCGGTAAAGCTCGACCAGCCGGTCGCGGCGCGATCCGCCCATGGGTCTGCGCTCCTCGAGGCCCTCGGTCATCGGTACCCGCGCCTCATCGTACTTCCGCCCCGGGACCCTCGGCGAGGCCCCTAAGCGCGCAAACAGCGGCTTCGCTGGCCGGCCTGCGGGCGAAGGCGCCACCCTATAATCGGGCTTGGCCGCGACCCGTCGTCGCATTCGGGCGCGGACCCACGACCGGCACGCCTTCCACCGCCGTCTGGTATCTCGAATGCGGGAACTGGAACGGAAACGATCTGACAGCCACCAGGCCTCGGGCTCCGCGCTGCCCCCGCTCGCGGTGATCGGAGCCGGGCGGGTCGGCCGCTCGATCACCCGGGCCGCGTCCGAGGCGGGCGCGAGCGTCTCGCTGTCCGGCCGGCGCGATGCGCTCGCCGCCGCCGAGG
>JBOGZH010000250.1:0-3931 GCA_050697095.1 Solirubrobacterales bacterium | reverse complement strand
GCGCTCCCCACGCCGCGCGCGGCGGTCGGCTACATGTTCACGGTCGCGGTCGAGGTCGCCGCGCTGTGCGGCGCCGCGGTCCCGATCCGGACCGAGATCGACAGCTCGGCGGCCCACCTGGACGCGCAGCGGGACTCGCTCGCCGAGCGCGCCGCGGCGATCGCGGCCGAGCTGGACGGCCTGGTCCCGGTCGTCTACGGCGGTGGCCTCACGGCGCCCGTCGCCTACCGGTGGAAGTGCGAGCTGAACGAGAACGCAAAGATGCCCGCCTTCTCCAACGAGCTCCCCGAGCTGGACCACAACGAGATCGTCGGCTGGGAGGCCACCGCGGAGGGCGCGCGGTTCGGGGCCGTCTTCCTCGAGGACAGCGGCCAGCACCCGCGCGAGCGGGAGCGCTTCGAGCTCACCGCGAGCCTGATCGCGGACCGCGCCGGGGCGGTCGTGCGGATCGAGACCGAGGGAGACAGCGCGACCGAGCGGCTGCTGTGGGCGGTCATGCTCGGCGACCTGGTGTCGCTCAATGTCGCGGCCCGGCGCGGCGTCGACCCGACTCCGATCGAGCTGATCGAGCGCCTCAAGGACCAGCTCGGCCGCCCGTGAGCCCACGCGCGGCGCCAGGGCGAAAGCGCACCGGGTCCAAGCGCCGCCCGACCGCGATCCGCGCTCGGCGCCTGACCAAGGTCTACGGCGAGGGCGAGACCGCGGTCCACGCGCTCGCCGGGGTCGATCTCGAGGTCGGACGGGGCGAGATGGTCGCGATCATGGGCCCCTCGGGCTCCGGAAAGAGCACCCTGCTGCACCTGATGGGCGCGCTCGACACGCCGACGAAGGGAACCGTGTCGATCGGCCGCCGCCGCTTCGACAACCTCAACGACGGCGAGCTGACCCTGCTGCGGCGGGAGAAGATCGGCTTCGTGTTCCAGTTCTTCAACCTGCTCCCTGCCCTGACGGCGGAGGAGAACGTGCTGCTGCCGGCGCTGATCTCCGGCGAGCGCGACGGCTCGATTCGCGACCGTGCGAGCGAGCTCCTCGCCCGGGTTGGTCTCGCCGAGCGTGCCGGGCACCTTCCTGGCGAGCTCTCCGGCGGCGAGCAGCAGCGCGTCTCGATAGCCCGCGCGCTGCTGATGGATCCCGAGCTCGTGCTCGCCGACGAGCCGACGGGGAACCTCGACACCACCTCCAGCGCCGAGGTTCTCGCCCTCCTCCGCGAGCTCAACCGCAAGGACGGTCACACGATCGTGCTCGTCACGCACGACCCGGGTGCGGCCGCGAAGGCCGCTCGCGTCGTCTTCCTGCGTGACGGGAAGCTCGCCGGAGAGATCAAGCGCCCCTCCGCGAAGCGCGTCAGCGAGCGCTTCGCCGCGCTCGGGTAGTGGGGTGTCTCGTTGTGAGAGGCCCCACTAGGTGATGCGCTCCTTCGGCTCGCTCGCCTTTCGCCAGGTCCGGGCACGGAGGCTGCGTGCGCTGCTGACCGCGGCGGGGATCGTGCTCGGCGTGGGGATGATCGTCGGCGTGCTGGTGCTGGCGGCGACGATCCAGCGCACCTTCACCGACCTCTTCGACTCCGTGTACGGGAAGACCGACGTGGTCGTCTCCGGGACCGACCAGACCTCGCTGCCGGGCTCCACGCTGCGCAAGGTCCGTCGCACCAGGGAGGTCGCGGACGCGGAGGGCCGGATCTCGACCGTCTTCAGCCTGGTCGACCGCTTCGGGCGCGCCGAGGACGACGCGAGCTCCCAGCTCAACGTCGGCGGGGAGGACCCCGAGGCCTCGAACCTCACCGACGCCGAGACGGTCGCCGGTCGCCGCCCGCGGCGCGGCGGGGAGATCATGCTCCAGCAGAGCTGGGCCGACGCCCAGGACCTCGAGGTCGGGGACAGGGCCCGCTTCGCGACGCCGTCCGGCCTCGCGCGGCTGCGCGTCGTGGGGCTGTTCCAGTTCGCCACCGGGCTCGACTTCGGCGGCCAGGGGTTCGCGAGCGTCGCTCTCGGCGAGGCGCGCGAGCTGATGGAGAAGCCGCGGGCCTACGACGAGGTCAATGTCGTCGTGGACGGCGGAAGGGAGACGATCGGCGACGTTCGCGGACGGCTCAAGGACGGGCTCGGCAGGGGCGTCCGCGTGCTCACCCCCTCGGCGAAGAGCAACGAGGTGGAGGCGCAGCTCCAGGGCTTCAACGCCGTCCTCTACTTCTTCGCCGCGATGGCGCTGTTCGTGGGCGGCTTCCTGATCTTCAACTCGTTCAACATGACCGTCTTCCAGCGCATGCGCGAGATCGGGATGCTGCGGACGCTGGGCGCGACGCGGGGGATGGTCACCCGCTCGGTGCTGACCGAGGCCGCGGTGCTCGGAATCGTCGGCGCGGTGCTCGGAGTCGGGCTCGGCATCCTGCTCGCGCTGGGCTTGGTGTGGCTGATGCGCGAGGTCCTCGACTTCCCCGTCGGCGATCTCAGGTTCACGTGGCTGGCGCCCACGGCGGCGGTGGTCACGGGGCTGGGGACGGCGCTGCTCGGAGCCCTGTACCCGGCGCGGCGCGCCGGGCGGACGTCGCCGATCCGGGCCGTGCTCGGCACCGAGGGGCTGCGCTCGCGCCCTCGCCTCCGCCGGGCCGTCCTCGGCGCCGTGCTGATCGCCGCCGGTCTGGCCGGCGCGTTCTGGCTCGGCGCCGCGGACGAGACGACCACCCTCGTCGCGGCCGCGGGGATGGCGGGCACGATCGCGATCTTCTTCGGGATCGCGCTGATCGCGCCGTTCGTCGTCGTCCCGATGGTCAGGGTGCTGTCGTGGCCGGTGCGCCGGATCGCGCCGGTCGAGGGAAGGATCGCCGCCGACTCCGCGCGCTCGGACCCCACCCGCACCGCGGCCACCGCCACCGGGCTGATGATCGGCCTCGCCCTCGTGGTCGCCGTGAACAGCCTCGGGGCGAGCTTCCTCAGCTCGATCTCCGAGGAGTTCGATCGCAGCTTCGCCCGCGACCTGACCGTGCAGCCGACCGGGTTCGCGCCCGGCGAGGGTCCCCAGCAGACGATCGCCACGGGGCTGCGCGACCGGCTCGCGCGGATCGACGAGGCCGAGGTCGTGGCCCGGGAGCGGATCCTATTCGTTCCGGGGCTGCCGGGGCCGAACGGCAAGACCCAGACCGACGGGCTCCTGTTCGGCTTCGAGCCTCGTCAGTACGAGCAGGTGGACACCACCGACATCGAGGGCGCGCCACGCGAGCGGGCGTTCGACCGCGTCGCGCGCGGAGGGGTGACGGTGGGGAACGGGTACGCGGACGAGGAGGAGCTCGAGGTCGGGGACCGGCTCGAGCTGGAGGGGCCCTCGGGCTCGCGCCGGGCGCGGGTCTCCGGGATCGTCGAGACCGTGGTCTTCGGCGGCCAGACAGTCGGGATGTCCCTCGAGACGCTCCGCGACGTCTACGGGGTGAGCGCCGACTCCGAGCTTGCGCTGAAGGCAACCTCGGAGGGCGCCCGCCCGGCCCTCGAGCGTAAGGTGGAGCGCGTCGTGGAGCGCGATTACCCCAACCTGAGCGTGCTCTCGAACCAGGAGCTGAAGTCCGACGTCGAGAGCCAGGTCAACGAGCAGTTCGGGATCTTCTACGCGATCGTGGGAGTGGCGATCTTCGCCAGCCTGTTCGGGATCGTCAACACCCTCTCGATGTCGGTGATCGAGCGTACCCGGGAGATCGGCGTGCTGCGGGCGCTCGGTTCCACCCGGTGGCAGGTGCGCCGCCAGATCGGCGACGAGAGCCTCGTGATCGGCCTGATCGGGGCGCTGCTCGGAATCGCCGTCGGCGCGGTCCTCGGCTGGGCGTTGCTCGAGGGCCTGTCCTCGGGGATCCCCGCGGTCGAGTACCGCCCGCCCCTGACCACCATGGTCTGGGTCGCCGTCGCGGGCCTCGCGCTCGGCCTGATCGCCTCGATCCTCCCCGCCC
>JBOGZH010000249.1:0-2156 GCA_050697095.1 Solirubrobacterales bacterium | reverse complement strand
GATCGCAGCCGCCGCGACGACCTCGCTTCCGGAGACCCTGGGCGGCGAGCGCAACTGGGACTACCGCTTCTCCTGGGTCCGCGATGCCTCCGCGGCGCTCGATGCCCTGTTGCGTCTCGGCTGTCCGGCCGAGGTCGAGGCCTTCTTCTGGTGGCTGCTGCACGCCTCGCAGCTCACCCACCCCCGCCTCAACGTCCTCTACCGCCTCAACGGCCGCGCCCGAGTGGAGGAGGAGATGCTCTCCCTCGAGGGTTACGGTGGCTCGGGGCCGGTGCGAGTCGGGAACCTGGCCGCCGAGCAGCTTCAGCTCGACGTCTACGGGCACCTGATGCAAACGGCTTGGCTCTACTGCGGGGCCGGCGGCGGGCTCAGCGGCGACACGGGCAGGCGGGTAGCCGAGACAGCGGATCTGGTCTGCCGAATCTGGTCGTCTCCGGACTCCGGGATCTGGGAGGTGCGAAGCGAGCCACGCCACTTCACCCAGTCGAAGATGATGTGCTGGATCGCGCTCGACCGAGCCGTGCGGCTCGCCGAGAGGGGACAGATCCCCGATCGCAGCGCGGGCCGCTGGCGGCGCGAGGCCGACGAGATCGCGCGTTTCGTCGGGGAGCGCTGTTGGTCACCCCAGCGTCGCAGCTTCCTGCGCTTTCCCGGGGCGGACGAGGTGGACGCCAGCTTGCTGCTCCCCGCGATGCTCGCCTACGGCGGGGATGCGGAGAGGGAGCGTCTCGCGGCCACGGTCGACCGCGTGCGCGCGGAGCTCGCGGACGGTCCGTTGCTCTACCGCTACCGCGGCGAGGACGGGCTGCGTGGCGCCGAGGGAGGCTTTCTGGCCTGTTCATTTTGGCTCGTCGATGCCCTCGCGCAGCTCGGTCGCGTCGAGGAGGCGGTCGCGACGATGGAGGATCTCTTGCCGCTTGCCAACGACGTCGGTCTCTACGCGGAAGAGATCGATCCGGACAGCGGCGAGTTCCTCGGCAACTTTCCCCAGGGGCTCGTCCACCTGGCGCTCGTGAACGCCGCCGTCACCGTGGCGGAGCGCGGCAGATGACGCTCTGGGGCGCGCTCGCCGGCGGGTTCGTCGGGACCTTGGTCCTGACCACGGGGATGCGACTGGGCACCGAGCTGAAGCTGACCCGGATCGATCTCCCCTTCCTGCTCGGCACCGCCTTCACCGCCGATCGAACCCGAGCCCGGGCGCTCGGCTACGGCCTGCACTTCGTGGCCGGCCTGGCGTTCGCGAGCCTGTACTACGCGGTCTTTCGTTCCATCGACGAGGGGAGCTGGTGGCTCGGAGCCCTCTTCGGTCTCGTGCACGCCCTGTTTGCGGGCACGGCGCTGGTCAACGTCCTCCTGCCGCTGTTCCACCCCCGCATGGCGACAATCTTCAGCGCCGCCGATACCACCCCGCTCCTCGAGCCGCCCGGCTTCCTGCTTCTCAACTACGGCACCGGCACGCCCCTGGTGATGATCGCCGTGCACCTGATCTACGGGGCGATCGTCGGCGAGTTCGTGGCGCTGTCCGGGTAGTGGTGTCGAAGCCGGGAATCATTGTTTCGGCGCCCCCGGCGGCAGAGCTGCCTGGCGAGTTTCAGACGCCCACCCTGCGCCGCCGCGCGCTCCAGGCGATCGCCGCGCTCGGCGTCCTGCTTGCGATCGTCCTGCTCGCGCCCGGGCTGGGCGAGGTCCGAGACCAGCTGGCGAGCGCGAGCCCCGGGTGGCTGGCGCTGGCGACGCTGCTCGAGGGCCTCTCCTTCGCCTCCTACGTGGTCATGTTCGGGCCGATCTTCTGCACCGGGCTGAGCTGGCGGCGAAGCTGGCAGATCGGCGGCTCGGAGCTGGCGATGGGCTCGCTGGTTCCGGCCAGCGGCGCCGGCGGGCTGGCGCTCGGGGCGTGGGTGCTGCACCGCGGGGGGATGGACGGCGAGCGAATCGCCCGCCGCTCGGTCGCCTTCTTCCTGATCAAGAGCGGGGTCAACTTCGTCGCCGTCGCCGTGCTCGGCGCGGTGATGGCGCTCGGCCTGGTCGGGCCGGAACTGTCGCTGTGGCTGACCGCCTTCCCGGCGGCCGTGGCGACGCTGGCGCTCGGCGCGGTGGTGGCGATCCCCCGCCTCGGCCCCGGCCGCGCCCCCGGCCCGGAGGCCTCCCGCCTGCGC
>JBOGZH010000248.1:0-1928 GCA_050697095.1 Solirubrobacterales bacterium | reverse complement strand
GAGGAGCTGCTCGCCGCCGGCGCCCGGCCGCGCCGCGAGGCGTTGAGCGGGGTCGAGTCGCTCACGCCGCGGGAGTACCGGATCGCGGAGCTTGCATCGCAGGGCCTCGGCAACCGCGAGATCGCGCAGGCCCTGTTCATCACCCGCAAGACCGTCGAGGCCCACATGCGGAGCATCTTCCGCAAGCTCGGCATCAGCGCCCGCGGGGAGCTCCGCGAGGCGCTCTCCTCCGATGCGTGAGCGACGGGACGACAAGACCAGGGTGCCTCATCGAAGGACACCCCCTGCAGCGACTCCAAGCACTTCTCGCTGTTCGGGCACATCGAGTCCGTCGAGGACGCGCTCGACGTCAAGGTGCCGCTGGCCGCCTCGCCGTAGCGAGATCAGCGCAACGGCAAGCACAAGCACCTTGCTGGCCTCCTGGGCCGATGCTTTACTTTCGAGCGGATGGGCAGCGCAGGGAGGTCTTGCTTGGGCGCATCGGTGCTCGCGGCGGGAGCGCTCCTGCTCGCTGCGCCGGTGGCCGGTGCCGCGACGACTATCGGGAGCGATCTGAACGGCGCCGCGGACGTCTCGAATAGCGGGACGTTCACCTACTCCCAGCAGTTTCTCCCCGGAAGGCTCTCCGACTCCCCGATCGACGGGGTGATCGTGCGCTGGGGGATCAAGTCCGAGACCCAAGGGGGGATGGTGCGCCTGCGGGTGCTGCGGCCGGCCGATGGCGGTGCGGTCATAGGCGCCGGGACGAGCGCTGTGAGAACCGTCTCGGGAACCGGAACCGACACCTTCAGCGCCCGGCTCCCGATCCGCTCCGGCGATTACATCGGCGCCGATCAGTTCACCGACTCCACGCTCTGGTACAGCCAGCCCGTGCCGGGTGCCTCGATCGACGTCTGGGACCCGATTCTTGCCGACTTGGAGACGCGGGCTCCAGACCCGTCGCTGGATGACGGCGAGTTGCTCATCAACGCCGATGTGGAAGCCGACGCCGACAACGACGGGTTCGGCGACGAGACGCAGGACGACTGTCCGGGGGTCGCCGGGACCCGAAACGGCTGCGAGACAACCCCGCCCGAGACGACGATCGTCAAGGGCCCGAAGCAGAAGGTCACGACACGGAAGCGAATGAAGAAGGTGCGGTTCAAGTTCGTCTCCTCGGAACCGGGGTCCGAGTTCCGCTGCGAGGTCGACAACGGGCTCGGGGAGGCCTGCCGCTCTCCGCACAAGCACAAGTTCAGGCGCGGCAGGCACCACTTCGAGGTGCAGGCGATCGATTCGGCCGGCAACGCCGACCCCACGCCCGCTACGCTCGACTTCAAGCTGAAGCGCACGCACAAGCGCTAGGCGCGTTCGGCGCGTCGCCGCGCACCTGGCCGGGATAATCCGGTCGCTCGAAGGTTCGCCACCGCCCGAGACTCCATGGCCCTGCGATCCGACACCGGCCCGAACGATCCGGCGCTCGCCCCCGCGGGCGCGAGCAGCGCGAGCGGTGCACCAGGTTCAACCCGGGTGCCCGACTGGCTCCCCGCCGTCGCACTGAGCAGCGCCCTCGCGGCGATCCTGCTGATCTGGGATCCGCAGGTCCGCGATCTCGCCGCGCAGGCGTTCCGGGTGGAGCTGTTCGAGCGCGAGGGCTTCGCGATCTGGAACGGGAGCTGGTACGAGGGGCACTACACGCTCACCTACAGCGTGCTCTTCCCTCCCCTCGCCGCGCTGCTCGGCCCCCAGCTCGTCGGCGCCCTGTCGGCGATCGCCTCGGCCTACCTCTTCGACCGCCTCGTCCGCGACCACTGGGGCGAGCGCGCGCGGTGGGCGACGCTGTGGTTCGGGGCCGGCGCGGTGACGATGCTCGCCACCGGCCGGGTCACGTTCTCGCTCGGCGTCGTCTTCGGGCTCGCCGCGCTGCGGGCGCTGCAGTGCGGCCGCAG
>JBOGZH010000247.1:0-8973 GCA_050697095.1 Solirubrobacterales bacterium | reverse complement strand
GGATTCGTCGAAGGACGTGTAGGTCATCGTCCGGAAGTCGTCGACCACCCGATCGGGGTTCTCGAACCCGCTTTCGATGTCAAAACCTGGTGCGAAGGCGTCCTGGAAGCCCTCCTTGATCGCGAAGACGGGAGCAACGCGGTCGAGGAGCTCTCCGAGCACGGGCACATAGCTGAGCCGAGCGATGAACGGCAGCTCCCCGAAGCTGTTGCTCGGCGCCTGGTCGATGTCGACGACGCGGTCCACGAGCTCGCTGCTCTGCGCGGTGAGCGCGGTCGCCACCGTCGCCCCCAGCGAGTGGCCGACCACCACGGCGCCCTCGACCTCGAGTCGGTTGAGCGCCTCCGCGACGAGCCCGCCCTGGTCCTCCATCGAGTACCCGCTCTGCGGCTTCTCGGAGCCGCCATGGCCCAGCAGGTCGATCCGGATCACGCGGTGGCGCTCGCTCAGCAGCGGCACCATCCGGTCCCACCATTGGAGCGAGCACGAGTAGCAGTGGATCAGCACGATCGGCGGCTCTCCGCTCCCGCCGCCCGTGGGGCCGTCCTCCCACACCTGCACGTCACCGCCGGAGAGCTGGAGGATCTCGCCACCTTCGACGGTCACCTCCGCCGACTGCGTCTCGTTGTCCAGCGCGATCGTGTTCGCTGCGAGCAGAACCGCGAGCACGGCGACGACCGCTATGAAGATCGTCCAGCCGCGCCTCAACCCGAGACCTGGTCGGCGCTCAAACCCAGCTCGTCGGCCCGCTCGGCCATCGCGTCGATCACGAACTGGATGTGCTCGCTCTCGTCCACGCCGAGCTCCTCGATCGCGCGGCGAATCTGGTCGCGATCCACCTTCGCCGCGAACGAGGGCTGCTTGAGCTTCTTGCGAACCGACTTCGGCTTCATTCCCTCGATCCCCGTGGGGCGCACGAGCGCGCAGGCGGCGATGAACCCCGACAGCTCGTCGACGGCGAACAGCGTCTTCGCCATCCGGGTCTCGCGGGGAACGTCGAGGAACTCGGCGTGGCCGGCGACGGCGTCCACGACGTCGGCCGGATAGCCGCGCTCGCGCAGCTCCTTCAACGCGACCCGCGGATGCCCGGTGTCGAGGTCCGGATGGCGCTCGTAGTCGAGGTCGTGAACGATCCCGGTCACCGCCCACAGCTCCTCGTCCTCACCGAACCTGCGCGCGTAGGCGCGCATCGCCGCCTCCACGCCCAGGGCGTGCGTGCGAAGCGAGTCGGACTCGGTCCACTCGCAGAACAACTCCCATGCCTCGTCGCGCGTCGGTTGGCTCATGGGTCGCTGTTACCCTAGCCAGATCGTCGGCCCCCGTCGTGAAGCCGACCATCCAACCGGGCCCATGGAGAAGTTCGTCATCCAAGGCGGCAGCCCGCTCTCGGGCGAGATCGTGCCGGCAGGCAACAAGAACGCTGCGCTGCCGATCCTCGCCGCGTGCCTGCTCACCGTCGAGGAGGTGGTGCTGCGAAACGTCCCGCGGATCAGCGACACGGAGACCCAGCTCGCCCTGCTCGAGGCAATCGGGGTGAAGGTCGCGTGGAGCGGCGAGAACGAGGTCAGGTTGCGCGCCGACTCGGTTCGCGAGACGAGCGTCGACGAGGAGCTTTCGAGCCAGATTCGCGCGTCGTTCTTGCTTGCCGGGCCGCTCCTGGCCCGCTTCGGGGAGGCGACGATGCCCCCGCCCGGCGGCGACTTCATCGGCCGGCGCCGGCTCGACCCTCACCTCGACGCCTTCCGCGACCTCGGAGCCGAGGTCGAGGGGGAGCGGTGGCTGCGGATCTCCACTCCGTCGGGGGGGCTCAAGGCGTGCCGGATCTTCATGGACGAGGCCTCGGTGATGGGCACCGAGAACGCGCTGCTCGCCGCCGCGCTGACGCCCGGGCCGACGACGATCGGCAACGCTGCGTGCGAGCCGCACGTCCAGGACCTCGCCCGTCTGCTGGTGAAGCTGGGGGCGAAGGTCGACGGGATCGGCTCCAACGTGATGACCGTCCACGGCCGTGATCGCCTGGGCGGCGCCGAGCACTCGATCCGTCCCGATCACATCGAGGTCGCCAGCTTCATCGCGCTCGCCGCCGCGACCGGTGGCCAGCTCCGCGTGCGCGACGCCGAGCCCGAGGACCTGTTCACGATCCGGCGCCACTTTCGCCGGGTCGGGCTCAACTCGACGGTCGAGGGCAGCGACGTGCTCGTGCCGCCGGAGCAGCGCCTGGAGATCCAGGACGACCTCGGCGACGCGATCCCGAAGATCGACGACGGGCCGTGGCCGGCGTTCCCGGCGGACCTGACCTCGATCGCCCTGGCGCTCTCCACCCAGGCGCGGGGGACGGTGCTGATCTTCGAGAAGATGTTCGAGAACCGGCTGTTCTTCGTCGACAAGCTCGTGGCGATGGGCGCTCGGATCACGCTCTGCGATCCCCACCGGGCGATCGTGAGCGGTCCGAGCCGTCTTCACGGGGCCCGGCTGGAGAGCCCGGACATTCGCGCCGGGATGGCGATGCTCATCGCCGCGCTTGCGGCCGAGGGAACCTCTGAGATCGGCAACATCGCCCAGATCGACCGTGGCTACGAGCGGATCGACCTTCGGCTGCGCGAGCTGGGCGCCCGGATCGAGCGGGTCGCCTCCGAGCGCGTGCCTGCGTAGCTGCGAGCGCCCTGCCAAGGTAAGCCAAGTGGCCCCCGGACGCGGGAGAGCAAGCATGATTGCCGGTGATGTGAGTGCGAGCGAGCGTGAGCGGAGGAGGCCGCGTCTGAAGTCATGATCGATCCGACCCCACCCGGCACCCGCGACATCATGCCTGCCGAGATGCAGGAGCTCCGCCGGCTGCAACGCAACCTGACGGCGGCCTTCGAAAGCTACGGGTACGGCGAGGCCGCCACGCCCACGATCGAGTACCACGACGTGCTCACCCGCGGGGATGCAAGGGGGGCGGACGCCGCGTACCGCTTCTTCGACGAGAGCGGCGACCTGCTGGCGCTGCGCTCCGACATGACGATTCCGATCGCCCGGCTCGTCGCGTCGCGATTCGCCCGTGTCGAGCCGCCCTTCCGGCTCTGTTATTTCGGCAGCGCCTACCGGGCGGTCCGCCCCCAGCGGGGTCAGATGCGCGAGTTCTTGCAGGCCGGCGTGGAGCTGATCGGGCCGGACGCCCCCGAGGGCACCGCCGAGATCGTCGAAGTGCTCGTCGCGGCGCTGGATGCCGCGGGGCTCACGCGCGCGGTGATCGGGCTCGGGGACGCGGACCTGTACCGCCAGCTCCTGGCCGACGTCGGGGTCGACGGCGAGGCCCGCGAAGAGCTGCTCGATCGGCTCGCCTCGCACGACCTCGTCGGGATCGAGGAGACGGTTGCGACGCTGGGCGGGGTCGGCGATCGCGAACGCGAGACCCTGCTCCGGCTGCCGACGCTTCGCGGTGGTCCCGAGATCGTCGAGGCCGCTCGGGAGCTCGGCGGGGACGCGGTGGAACGGGCGACGAGCAGGCTTCAGGCGACCTTCGAGGCGCTGTCGGCGCGCGGGATCGCCGACCGCGTGCAGCTCGACCTCGGCCTGCTCCGCGACCTCGGCTACTACACCGGTGCGATCCTCGAGGTCTACGACCCGGCTCTCGGCCACATCCTCGGTGGCGGCGGGCGCTACGACGAGCTGATGGGCCGATTCGGCCGCGACCTTCCCGCGGCGGGCTTCGCGCTGTACCTCGAGCGGGTGCACATCGCGCAGGCGGAGGAGGAGCGGATGGAGGGCATCTCATGATGGCGCCGAGCATCGGGCGCGAGCGCCCGACTGCGAGGCGACTGGCAGGTGGGAATATTGATGTTTAGCGCGGTCGCGGGACCGACCAGAGCGCGGGTCGGCGGGCGGCTGAAGCTGGCCGTTCCGCGCGGAGCGCTGTTCGAGGACACCCTGAACACCCTGGACGCGATCGGCGTCGACGTCTCCGAGCTGCGCGGCGACTCGCGCTCGCTCGTATTCGAAGCGGGCGAACTGACCCTGGTCACCATGCGGCCGTCCGACGTGCCCACCTACGTCGAGGCCGGCGCCGCGGACCTCGGCGTCACCGGAAAGGACGTGCTTATGGAGCAGCGCGACCGGGTGGTGTACGAGTTCCTCGACCTCGGATACGGCGCCTGCCGGATGGTGGTCGCCGGCCGGCGCGGCGACGCGCGCCTCGGGGACTCCGAGCGCCGTCTCGGAGCGATGAGGATCGCCACGAAGTACCCGCGCACCGCGGAGCGCTACTTCGAGCAGACCGGTCGCCAGGCGGAGGTGATCGAGGTCAAGGGCTCGGTCGAGCTGGCGCCCCTCGTCGGCCTCGCCGACGGGATCGTCGACCTCGTGGATACCGGCCGCACGCTGGGCGAGAACGACCTCGAGGTCCGCGAGGAGATCGGTCGCTGCACGGCGCGGCTGATCGGGAACAGAATCGCCCACAAGCTGCGCGGTGACGAGGTCGACGCGCTGGCGGGACGACTGCGAGAGGAAACGAGCCGCCGATGAGGGTCGAGCGCACCGAGTGGGACGGGCGCGACGCCGCGGCGCAAGCCCGTGCCCTGCGCGCCACGGTCCCCGCTCCGGAGGAGGTTGCAGACACCGTCACCGGAATCCTCGCCGAGGTGGCCGACCGCGGCGACGAGGCGCTGCGGGAGCTGAGCGCGCGCCTCGATGGCGTGGAGAGCGTGCCCGACTCCCTGCGGGTCACCCCGGAGCACCTTGCGCGCGCGTCCGAGGAGGTTCCCGATGACCTTCGCGAGGCGATGGAGCTCGCTGCGGCAAACATCCGCGCGGTCGCGGAGGCGGAGCTTGCGGCGTCCTCGCCGGTCGAGGTCGTGCTTCCCGGCGGCCAGCGCGTCGAGGTCACCGAGTCCCCGGTCGGCGCAGCCGGCATCTACGCCCCCGGGGGACGAGCGGCGTATCCGTCCTCGGTGCTGATGTGCTGCGTCCCCGCGCGCGTCGCCGGCGTCGAGCGGATCGCGGTGGCCTCGCCCCCCGACCGGGACGGGAGGGTGAACCCGGCGGTGCTCGCGGCATGCGCGGTGGCCGGCGTCGAGGAGGTACACGCAATCGGCGGCGCCCAGGCCGTTGTCGCACTCGCGCTGGGCACGGACAGCATCGCCGCGGTGGACGTCGTCGCGGGGCCGGGCAACCGCTACGTCGTGGAGGCGAAGCGACTCGTCTCGGCGCGGGTGGGCATCGACGGGATCGCCGGGCCCAGCGAGCTCGTCGTCGTCGCCGACGGCTCGGCCGATCCGGCGTGGGTTGCGCTCGACGTCTGCGCGCAGGCCGAGCACGGTCCGGACGGCCTTCTCGTGGTGATTTCAGCGGACGACGGCCTGCTCGATCGCGTCGCCTCAGGCGTCGGCGAGCTCGCCTCGGAGCGGCCGAGCGTGAGCGATGCGACCGTCGCCATCGTCGGCACGCCCGACCTCGACGCGGCGCTGGGCCTCGCCGACGCTTTGGCGCCCGAGCATCTCGAGCTCCAGCTCGACGGCGTGAGCGAAGCGACCGGCCGTGGGCGGGTGGCGGGCTGCGTCTTCGTGGGGTCCCACGGGGGCACGGCCTTCGGCGACTACGCCGCGGGATCGAACCACGTGCTGCCGACCGGCGGGGCGGCCCGGTTCGGCGGGCCGCTGGGGCCACGCACGTTCATGCGCCGTACCTCAGTCGTCTCGATCCCGCCCGACGCGGCGTCCGCGCTCGCGCCCGCGGTGGGCGCGCTCGCCCGCGCGGAGGGTTTTCCCGTCCACGGGGAGTCGGCGGAGGCTCGCGCGGGCGACAATGGAAGGGGTGCCAGGACATGAGCCGCGCGGCTGACATCAAGCGGAAGACGAGCGAGACCGCGATCGCGCTGTCGATCGACCTCGACGGAGGCGAGATCAGCGTCTCGAGCGGGATCGGGTTCCTCGATCACATGCTCGAGCTTCTCGCGCGTCACGGAAGGCTGGGGCTCACCCTCGAGGCGAGCGGCGATCTCGACACCGGCGCTCACCACACGACCGAGGACGTCGGCATCGCGCTCGGCCAGGCGCTCGACGCCGCGCTCGGCGATCGCGCCGGGATTCGCCGCTACGGCTACATGGCGGTGCCGATGGACGAGGCGCTCGGAATGTGCGCGATCGACATCTCGGGGAGGCCGCTGTGCCTGTTCGAGGCGGATCTTCCGCCGGTCTCGATCGCCGGCTTCGACGCGGACCTGACGGAGGAGTTCTTCCGTGCGGTCGCGACGAACGCGAAGCTGACCCTGCATATCGGCACCCGGTACGGATCCAATGCTCACCACATGATCGAGGCGTGCTTCAAGGCCTTCGCGCGGGCGCTGCGGCAAGCGGTCGAGATCGATCCCGGGGAGAGCGGCGTGCCCTCGACCAAGGGGACGCTGACCGAATGACGCGTATCGCGATCCTCGACTACGGGATGGGGAACCTGCGCTCGGTCGAGAAGGCGCTCGAGCGGGCGGGTACGGGCGCGGAGATCACGCACGACCCGGAGCGGATCCGCGCCGCCGACGGCGTGATCCTGCCCGGCGTGGGGGCGTTCCCGCGCGCCATGCAGCGCGTTCGCGAGCTGGGCCTCGACACGCTCGTGGCCGAGCGGCTCGAGGCGGGCGTGCCGGCCCTGGGGATCTGCCTCGGATTGCAGCTCCTATTCGACGCCTCCGTGGAGAATCGGGGCGCGGACGGCCTCGGCCTGGTGGCCGGGCGGGTGGAGCCGCTGTCGGCGGACGGGCTCAAGGTCCCGCACATCGGCTGGTCGCCGGTGCGCTGGGAGCGCCCCTCTGCGCTCGTCGAGGGGCTGGAGGGTGAGACGCCGTTCTATTTCGTGCACTCGTTCACTCCCCGGCCGCAGCGACCGGACGACGTGCTGGGTACGGCGGCGTACGGGGAGCGATTCGCATGCGCAGTGGAGCGCCCGCCGCTGTACGGCGTGCAGTTCCATCCCGAGAAGTCGAGCTCCGCGGGACTGCGTCTGCTGTCCAACTTCACGAGAATCTGCGCGGCGGTCAAGACCCCGGCGTGATTCTTTACCCGGCGATCGACATCCGCGGGCGGCGGACCGTTCGCCTGCTGCGCGGCGACCACGACCGCGAGACCGTGTACGACACCGACCCGGTGGACGCCGCCCGTCGCTGGGCAGACGGGGGGGCGCGCTACCTGCACGTGGTCGATCTGGACGGGGCGCGTGAGGGCCGTCCCGTAAACCTCGGGCAGGTGCGCCGGATCGCCGACGCGGTCGAGGTGCCGATCCAGCTCGGCGGCGGCCTGCGCGATCCCGAGGTCGTGAGTGAAGCCCTCGCGGCCGGGGCCGAGCGCGTCGTGCTGGGAACGGCGGCGCACGCCGACCCGGAGCTTCTCGCCCGGCTCATCGCCGAGCACGGCGAGCGGATCGTCGTCTCGGTCGATGCGCGGCAGGGCCGGGTCGCGGTCGAGGGCTGGACCGAGCGGACGGCGACCGTGGCCGCAGAATGGCTCGAAGCGCTGGGAGCACAGGGCGTCAAGCGCTTCGTCTACACCCCGGTGGATGTCGACGGCACGCTGGAGGGGCCTGCGCTCGACGAGCTCCCCGAGGTTGCTCGAGCCACTGACGCCGAGCTGATCTACTCGGGCGGAATCGGCTCGCTCGAGGACCTACGCATCCTGGCCGACCTCGGGCTTGCCAATCTCTCAGGCGTGATCGTGGGGCGGGCGCTGTACGAGGGTCGCTTCACCGTCGCCGAGGGCCAGGCCGTTCTGGAAGCGTTCGCTGGGTAGCATCGAACCGTGGCCGGTCCCGCCTCCTGGCTCATCACACGAGGTCGCGCGCTCAACTGGATCGCGCTGTTCGAGGCGGCGCGGTTCCTGTACCGCCACGGAAAGCAGAGCTGGGACAACCTCACCGCTGAGGAGCGTCGCCGGATCGGCGAGCTGGTCCGCAAGTCGAAGGGCCGTCGCTCCAACCTCACCGAGCGGGAGCGCGAGCGGCTATGGGAGCTGGTCAAGAAGGCCGCGACGGGGTAGCGTCGTCCAGCCTGCCTGAGCCTGGCGATGCACCCCTCGCGCGCACGGCAGCTGCAGGGAAGTTCCCGCGCCCCGACCGGATTTTTGTTTAACCTCTCGTCCGTATGGGAGGACGCAGGTGAGCCCTGCAAAGGGCCTCGTCGCGGCGCTGGTCGGCGCGGCTGTGCTCGCCGCGGCGGCGCTCGCCTCGGCGGCGGTGGAGCCGGGCGGTGGCTCGAGCTTCGACTCGAGCAGCGAGGGCTGGACCAGTGAGGTCGCGACCTGCCAGCCGAACCAGGGCGCGCCCGGAGAGGCGTGCACGGCCACGAACTCGCACGACGCGGGGCTTGGCAATCCGAGCGGGTCGCTTCGCTCGCGTCTGAGCCTGGACATCGGCTTTGTCCTGTTCGATAGCGAGTTCACCTGGCGGTCGCCGTCGTTCAGGGTCCCCGGGGAGCCCGGCGCGGAGCTGACCGGGGCGGAGTTCGGCTATGACCGCCGCTTCGCCGCCGGCGAGCCGATCAACCTCGATCCCGAAGCCGAGGTCGACGCGACCGTCGTCGACGATACCGCCGGCACCCGGACCGAGCTGATCGAGGAGACGTTGGACTCCAACGACGACGAGTTCGAGCGGAGCACGGTTACCGCCGAAACCGGGACGCTGACCCGCGAGCACATACACCACATCGAGTTGCACGCGTCGATCACGACCACGTCGACGGGGAGCGGAGTGAGCGGCTCCTCAAGCCTTAACTTCGACAACGTCGCCATTGACATCCCGAACCCGCCCGGCAACTCAGAGGGGGTCACGTTCCCGAGGCCACCGAGGACCCGCGCGGAGATCACCGCGGTGATGAACAGCCTCAACCTGAATGCGCTGACCGGCGGCGGCTCCGGCGGCTCGCAGGTCCCGCTCGGTGAGTGCACGATCGTCGGCACGCCTGGCGCCGACAGGATGAGGGGCACGAGCCAGAACGACGTGATGTGCGGCCTGGGG
>JBOGZH010000246.1:0-12414 GCA_050697095.1 Solirubrobacterales bacterium | reverse complement strand
GATGACCTCGATCTCGCTCCCCGTATGGTTGATCGAGCGGATGGCGGCGGACGTGGAAAAGCTCAATCGTGAGCCTGCAACCGTGAACGTTGCCACCTCGACCGCGCCCACCGCGGCTCCCGGTCTGCGCACCCCTGAGGATCACGTGATCGTCCTGTTCGGGGCGACGGGCGATCTCGCGAAGCGGAAGCTCTTGCCGGGGATCTTTCGACTCACCGAAGCGGGGCTCATGCCCGAACGCTTTTGCATCGTCGGCACGTCCCGCAGCGAGCTCGCCGATGACGAGTTCCGCAAGCTGGCAAGAGAAGCGGTGGACGAATACGGCCGCGGGCCCACGGTAACGGACGCGTGGGAGCGGTTCGCAGCCTCACTGTCCTTCGCCGGCAGCGGCGAAGGCCTCGGCGCGCTGAGCGAGGCGGTGGCACGCTCGAGGGAGGAACTCGGCGGTGACGCTCGGCTACTGCACTATCTCTCTGTGCCGCCGACGGCGTCCGCCGGCATCGTCGAGGAGCTGGCGGAGGTGGGCCTCAGCAAGGGAGCGCGAATCATCATGGAGAAGCCCTTCGGCACCGATCTCGCCTCCGCCCGCAAGCTGAACGCGAGCGTGCTCTCGGTATTCGACGAAACGCAAGTGTTCCGGATCGACCACTACCTCGGCAGGGAGGCGGTTCAGAACCTACTCGCGTTGCGATTCGCGAACGGCATGTTCGAGCCCGTCTGGAACCGCGACCACATCGACCACATTCAGGTTGACGTTCCCGAGACGCTCTCCATCGAGATGCGGGCGGACTTCTACGAGCGGGTGGGAGCTTTCCGCGACATGGTCGTCACGCACCTGTTTCAGGTGCTCGGCTTCGTCGCGATGGAGCCGCCGACATCGCTGGAGGCAAGAACCCTGGTACCGGAGAAGACGAAGGTATTCGACTCAATGCCACCCCTGGAGCCTGACGACGTCGTTCGCGGCCAGTACGCGGGCTACCGGGACGAGGAGGGTGTCCCGCCCGACTCCGACACAGAGACGTTCGTTGCCGTGAGGGCATTCGTAAACAATTGGCGCTGGGCGGGCGTCCCCTTCTATCTACGGACCGGAAAGCGTCTTGCCGAGAGCCGCCATCTGCTGACGATCGCCTTCAGACAGCCGCCGCGGCAGATGTTCCCGCTCGACTGCCGCCACATGGCGGAGTCCTTCGGCAGCGATCACCTCACCTTCGAGCTCGGCGATCCCGGCAGAATCTCGACGAGCTTCCTCGCCAAGGTTCCGGGCCCGACCATGCACCTCGGAGAGGCGCATATGAACTTCAGCTACGCGAACGCCTTCGGTGGCTCCGAGGAAGCGCTCGAGCCCTACGAGCGCCTGCTGCATGACGTCATGATCGGCGACCGCCTGCTGTTCACGACTTCGGTGGGGATCGAGCGCCTGTGGGAGGTGTCGCAGCGTGTGCTCGAGGAGCCGCCACGCGTACAACTCCACGAGCCCGGATCCTGGGGCCCCGAGGCAATCCACGACTTGATCGCTCCGCATCGCTGGCACCTGCCGAGTGAGCACGTCTAGCGAAAGGAAGACAACGACCACACTCAGCAAGGTTGAGGGCCTTGTGGACCGCTGAGGTCCGTGGAGGTTCGACTCCTCTCAGGCGCATTGCGCGAATCCGGAATCCCGTGAGCGAGTCAGGATCGCAGCGGGCCCAGGAGGGATCTCACCTGCGCGGCGATCTCCAGATCCTCTCGCGCGTGCACCAGCAGGATCGGCTTGGCGTCGAGCGGGGAGAGCAACCGATCGCTGCGCTCATCGAAGCTGTTGCGTTCGGGGTCCAAGACCAGCCCGAGGAACTCGAGGCCCTGGCACGCGCCCGCCCGGATCGCCGCCGAGCCCTCCCCGACGCCGCCCGTGAACGCCAGGGCGTCGAGGCCCCCCATCGCGGCGGCCATGGCCGCGATCGAGGCGCGCAGGCGGTGGAGGTAGACGTCGATCGCAAGCGCCGAGCGTTCATCGCCGCCCTCGCCGGCACCCTGCAGCTCGCGCATGTCGCCCGAGCGTCCCGACAGCCCCAGCAGTCCGGACTCGGTTTCGAGAGCGCGTTCGGCGGATTCGGCGTCTATCCCGCCGTGGCGCTGCACCCAGAGCAGAAGACCGGGGTCAACCGAGCCGGGCCGCGTCGCCATGACCAGCCCGTCGAGCGGAGTGAAACCCATCGTCGTGTCCACCGAGCGCCCGCCGGCGACTGCGGACAAGGATGCGCCGGCGCCGAGATGGGCGGTGACGACGCGCAGCTCGGAGGGTGAGCGCTCGAGAAGCGACGCCGCGCGGCGGGCGCAGTAGGCGTGCGAGAGACCGTGGAAGCCGAAGCGGCGCAGCGACCACCGCTCCGTCCATGAGGACGGGACCGCGTAGGTCGACGCCGCGAGCGGCAGGTCGCGATGAAACGCCGTATCGAAGCAGGCCACGCTCGGCAGGTCGGGGCGAAGTCGTCGAAGCGCGCGGATGGCCCGGCTAGCGGGCGGGTTGTGGAGCGGCGCGAGGTCGTCGAGCCGCTGCAGCCTCGCCTCGAGCTCGCCGCCGAGGCGCACCGGAGCGGTGAAGTCCGCCCCGCCGTGGACGACTCGGTGCCCGGCGGCATCGGGGTCAGACGAGTCGGCGAGGAACGCCTCGAGCGCAGCCTCCCAATCCTCGCGGGCGGCGAGGTCCCGGGCCGCGAGCAGCTCGTCGGCCGGGCCCAGGAGGCGCAGCTTCAGCGACGACGAGCCGGCGTTTACGACCAGGACGCTCGCAGCGCTCACGTCAGCCTGGCCATACCCAGTCCGTGATCTCCGGCATGTCTTCGAGGTGCGCGCGGATGTACCGGTGGTGCAGCTCGAGCATGTCCCGGCAATGCTCCTCGAGCTCCGCCGCGCCCGTTGGCCGCCGCGCGCTCCTGCTCAGGGCCTCGGTGGCGAGGTGATAGCGGCTCATCTCGTTCAGGACGACCATGTCGAAGGGGGTCGTGGTGGTGCCCACTTCGCTGTACCCACGAACGTGGAAGCGCCCCGGATGGCGGCGCCCGTGGAGCAGCTGATGAGCGGCTCTGGCGTATCCGTGAAAAGCCATCACCACCTCGAGCCCTTCCCCGAACAGGTCCTCGAAGCGCTGCTCAGGAAGACCGTGCGGGTGGACGCCCGGCGGGGCAAGCGCCATCAGATCGACGATGTTCACGACCCTCACCGCCAGCTCGGGCACCCATTGGCGCAGCAACGACGCCGCCGCCAGGGTCTCCATCGTCGGCACGTCGCCGGCGCACGCCATCACGAGGTCGGGGTCACGGTCGCCATGCCGGCCTGCCCAAGCCCAGATTGAGGCGCCCGCTTGACAGTGGCTACGGGCCTCCTCCAGATCCAGGTACTGGAGGTGGCGCTGCTTGTCGACCACGATCAGGTTCACGTAGTTGCGGCTCCGCAGGCAGTGGTCCGCCACGGCGAGCAGCGTGTTGGCGTCCGGGGGCAGATAGATCCGCACAACGCTCCCCCGCAGCGAGATCATCGTGTCGATCAGTCCCGGCCCCTGGTGGCTGAACCCGTTGTGGTCGTTGCGCCAGCAGGTCGAGGTGAGGAGCACGTTGAGCGAGGCCACCGGCTCCCGCCACTCGAGCTCCTCCATTGCCTCCAGCCACTTGGCGTGCTGTATCGCCATCGACGCGGAGACCATCGCGAAGGCCTCGTAGGTCGCGAACAACCCGTGGCGGCCGGTTAGGACGTATCCCTCCAGCCAGCCCTGGCACAGATGCTCGGAGAGCACCTCCATCACCCGGCCGGCCGGGGACGCGTGGTCGTCGTCCGGCCTCGCGTCCATCAGGCAGCGCTGGTCCACCTCGAAGACCGCGCCGAGCCGGTTGGAGTTCGTCTCGTCGGGGCAGAAGAGCCGAAAGCCCGTCCGATTTTCGGCGAGCACATCGCGGACCAGCTCGCCTAGGGGCCGCGTGGTCTCGAACTGGGTCGCGCCCGGCCGCTCGATCGGAACCTCGTAGCGATCGATCTCGGGGAGCTGGAGGGGGCGGGTGAGCCTGCCGCCGTTCCCGTACGGCGTCGCCCCCATCCGCTTGTCCCCCTCCGGTGCCAGCTCCGCGAGGTCCGGAACGAGCCGCCCACCCTCGTCGAAGCGCCGCTCGGGGTGATAGCTGCGAAGCCATCCCTCGAGCAGCGCCAGGTGCTGTGGATTGCCACGGACCTCGGAGACCGGGACCTGATGGGCACGGAATGTCCCCTCGATCGGCACGCCGTCGACCGCCTCCGGCCCAGTCCAGCCCTTGGGGGTGCGGAGCACGATCGCGGGCCAGGGAGGCCGACTTCGCGCGCCGTCGGCTCGCGCGGCACGCTGAATGCCGACGATCCGTGAATGGGCCCGCTCGAGCGCCGTCGCGAAGTCGCGGTGGACCTCGCCGATCGCGTGACCCTCGACGAAGACGGGCTCGTAGCCGTGGCCCAAGAGGAGCTGGCGGACCTCCTCCCCGCGAGCCCGGCCGAGGACCGTCGGCCCGGAGATCTTGTTCTCGTTCAAGTGCAGGATCGGCAACACCGCTCCGTCGCGGGAGGGATTCAGGAACCGGACCCCCTTCCAAGAACCCTCCAGGGGACCGGTCTCCGCCTCGCCGTCGCCGATCACGCACGCCACCAACAGCTCGGGGTGATCGAAGGCGGCCCCGAACGCGTGGACCAGCGCGTACCCGAGCTCCCCGCCCTCGTGAATCGAGCCCGGGGTCGGGACGCTGACGTGGCTCGGGATCCCGCCCGCGGTGGAGAACTGGCGCACCAGCCGGTGCAGGCCCGCCTCGTCCTGCGACACGTCCGGGTAGATCTCCGAATAGGTGCCCTCGAGGTAGACGTTCGCGATGATCGCCGGCCCTCCGTGGCCGGGCCCCGCGACATAGAGCACGTCCTGGCCCGTGTGACGGATCAGCCGATTGAGATGGGCGTAGACGAGGCTCAGACCCGGTGACGTTCCCCAATGTCCCAGCAGCCTCGGCTTGACGTGCTCTGGGCGCAGGGGCTCGCGGAGGAGCGCGTTCTCCTGGAGGTAGATCTGGGCGACGGTGAGGTAGTTCGCCGCCTCCCACCAGGCGATCGTCGACTCAAGCTCGTTGCGGTTCGCCAAGGACGCGACCATCGTTGCGTGTCACGAGCGGGAATCTATTCGCTGTCGAGCATCCGTTCGATCAACTCCATGTACTGGATCAGGTGTCGGGTACCGAGGAACGACTTGCGCACCCGCTCGCGAGCGGCGGTTCCGATCGCCTCGGCACGGGCGGGATCGTCCAGAAGCCCGTCGATCGCCGCGGCTGCAGCGTGCAGGTCGGTGGGATCGTCCATCAACAGGCCAGATTCGCCGTCGACGATCTGGTCCTGGATCCCGCCGATCCGGCTGGCGATCACGGGCCTCGCCTTCCACATCGCCTCCGCGACGGTCAGGCCGAAGCCCTCGGCGAGGCTCTTCTGCACGACGACATCGGCGCGACGCTGGATCGCGTTGACCATCGCCGCGTTCTCGTCGACGTCGTCCATCGGCAGGCACGCGAGATGGACA
This sequence comes from Solirubrobacterales bacterium, assembly GCA_050697095.1. Classification (GTDB taxonomy): domain Bacteria; phylum Actinomycetota; class Thermoleophilia; order Solirubrobacterales; family 70-9; genus DASPWW01. The sequence goes on along the minus strand of JBOGZH010000246.1, from coordinate 6,863 downwards.
CGCTCCTGGAGCTCGCCGGGAAGCGCCTGGCGTTGCGCTCGGATCTCGGTCAGCACCTCGGCGCCCTCGGGGTCGTCGACCACCTCCGCCACGGACGGGCCGGCGAGCAGCAGGTGGGCGCCCGGGTGCCGACAATGCTCGGCGAAGCAGCGCAGCACTCCCGCGTGGTCTTTGAGCCTGTCCCAGCGCGAGACCTGGACGACCAAGGGATCGTCATCGGGAACGGGGGCCTCCTGGTCGAGCTCGGCGGAGCGGTCCACCCGCCCGTGGGTGCCGTCCTGGCGGACGAATCGAGGTGCCCGCCCGCCGTCTCCGGTCAATCCGGCTCGCGCCAGGATGGCCCGCATCGCGCCCGGCTCGAGGTCCTGATTCTTCGGCGAGAAGGCGTCGATCGACGGGGCGACGAGCCACAGCTTCTCCTCGTCCAAGCCCTCCCATGCGAACGCGCGCCGCGAGAAGACGTATGCGTCCGCGTCCTTCACGTACCGGTACAGGAAGGACCACGCGTTCCTGGCCAACTCGTTCGGGTGGTCCAGGCCGACGTGGCATCGCCACACGACGCGCGTCTCCCGGAACACCATCAGCTCGATCAAGCCCGCGGTCTGGGGGTCGTGGAGGTAGACGATGTCGCCGGGGCGCACGAGCTCGCCGAGCTCCTCCGCGCTTCGGGCAAGCGTGTTCTCGTAAACCGCACGCTCGGCTTCGCCGAGCTCGCCTCCGTCCCCCGCAGCGCCATGCAGGTGGTTGTGGATCCGCTTGGTCACTCCGAAGAACTCCTCGCTTCCCCCGATGGTCACCCAGCGCACGTCCACGTCGGCGCCACGCGCGTAGGCGAGCAGGGACTGGAGCATCTCGGCCACTCCGCCGCCCCTGGCCGTCGAGTTGACGTGCCAAACGACGTGCCCGGCGAGCAGTCGGCCCGCGGCGCCAATCGCCTCATCGACCTGGGCGTAGTCCTCCCCCAGCAACGCCCTGAACCGCTCCAGTGAAGCGGGCGCAACCGGGACCTGACTCAGAGCCGCCACGGCCGGGACAGTAGCCTCCTGCGCCGTGCCACCGATGCACCCCGCGGCGGTCGAGCCGGACCGCGGCGCCGAGCACGATGCGAACCCAGGCGAGGAACGCCGGCGGACGCCGTCCTCGACCGCCACCTTGATGAACAGGTAGGGAATCCCCCACAGAAGCGATACCGCGGCGAACGCCGCCCAGGCCCGAGCGCTCACGGCCGGGCGATGCGGCTCAACCTCGTCTTCAGATTCAAGGCGCCGAGCATGGCTCGCTCGCGGCCCGAGTTCGCGGGCGGCAGCGCCCCGAGCTGGCGTCCCAGCTCGGCCGCGTTCGTGTATGCGCGGTTGTCCACGATCAACCCGTCGCGGATCGTCATCACGTCGCATCCCTCCATTTCGACCGTCCTGCCGTTGGCGATCATCCCCTCGAAGGTGCCGGGCCCGGTGAAGGTTCCCGCGGCGCGCCACCGCACCGCCGCCCTTTCCCCCTCGGCGACCACGTCGAGGATCTCGAACTCGAGGTCCGGGAAGGCGACGAACAGAGCACCGAAATACTCCCGGTAGGTGCCCGGGACGGTGAGTTCGACCATTCCGTGGATCGAGCCGCTCGCACCCGGCTTCCAGTGACGGACCATCGCCTCGAGGTCGTGCCGGCCGATCGACTCGAAGTAGGAGCGCGCGACTTCGGCGACGCTGCGGATGGTGGGCTCGGTCGTGCTCATCGGTTGCCCAGCCTACCTACGGCCGACGAGGCGGGCCGGCGTCATTCAACCCCGATCCGCGTCAGCCACACCTCCGAGAACGGCTCGACCGCGCTCGCGGACTCGATTCCGCGCACGGAGCGCTCGACGCCGAGCACCTCCCCACGCTCGCCGCCGACGTAGGTCAGCAATGGATCGCCGCGGATCTCAGGCGCCGCGGAGGCCGGAAGCGAGTCGGCGATCTGAACCGTGCCCTCCCGCAGCGGCGCGAGCCGCTCCCGATCGGGGCGCACCACGCGCAGCTCGACCTGATCGAGCGCCGGCCCGAGATCGGCGCGGGTCCCCCACCAGGCGACGTTGCGCGCGATCACGATCGTCTCGCCGGTTCGCTCCCGGAGCTCGAACGGACCCGCTCCGGAGCGATCGTCACGCACTCGCGGCAACGGGGCTCGGATTCGCGTTCGTGACGACGACGATCGCGGCCGTCTCCGGGATCCGCGAGCAGGAGTCCGGGCTCGCCAGCGGGCTGATCAACACCTCGCAGCAGATCGGCGGTGCGCTCGGGCTCGCGGTCCTCGCGACGATCGCGAACTCCCGAACCGACGACGTCGTGGCGAGCTCCGGCGGCGATCCCGCGGCGCTGTTGAACGCGCTCACCGAGGGGTTTCAGTCGGCGTTCCTCGGCGGCGCGGGGATCGCGGCCCTCGGCCTCGTTCTCACGCTGGTGCTGATCCGCAGCCGCGACAGCCGCGCGCACGTCGAGCTCGGCGCCGCCGGTGCGGAGCAACCGGCGCAGGCCGGGGGCTGACGCCGGGCGTCAGGCGCCCTTTACCGCCGTTGCCTCACCGAGCGAACGCCACGCGGCGAGCTCATCGGAGAGCTCGGCGAGGCGGCGCTCGATGTTCCCGATCGCGTCCCCGCCGAGCACGAGCCGCAGCGGTGGCTCGTCGGCGTCCAGTGCGGCGATGATCGCCTGCGCCGCCTTGACCGGGTCGCCGGGCTGGGTCCCGTGGTTGTCCCGCACGTAGGCCCGGGTCGGGCCGACCGTGTCGGTGTATTCCGGCATCTCCGCCGACTCGTAGGGCGCGCCGGGGCGAAACAAGCCTGTGCGAAACGCCCCGGGCTCCACGATCATGGTGTGGATCCCCAACCCCGGCCACCTCGTCGCGTAGCGTCTGAGTGAAGCCCTCGAGCGCGAACTTCGTCGCGCAGTAGGCGCCGAACCCCGGCGCCGTGACCTGCCCACCGACGCTCGACATCTGCACGATCGCTCCGCCGCCTCGAGCCCGCATGTGTGGCAGGACGGCCCGGGTTAGCGCGGCGGGACCGAAGAACTGCAGATCGAACAGGGCGCGTAGCTCCTCGTCGGTCGTCTCCTCGACGGCCCCGACCTGCGTTCGGCCGGCGTTGTTGACCAAGACGTCGATGCGCCCGAAGCGCTCCATGGCCTCGGCCACAGCCTCCTCACGCTGGGCGGCGTCGGTCACGTCGAGGCTTACCGGGTGCACGCGCTCGCCGTCCAGGTCGCCGAGCGAGTCGGTGCGGCGGGCGGCGGCGGCGACCATGTCGCCGCGCGCCAGCGCCGCCTCCGCGATCGCGCACCCGAACCCGCTCGATGCTCCGGTGATCAGCCACACGCGGGGGTCGTTCCGGGTCCGGCACGCCCCGAGGGTACTTCTTGGACGGACCCCGCTACGCACAGGGTCACGTAGTGACGCGTTGTGCCGACACGGCAGCCTCCACGGCCCGGGCCGCGACCTCGGCGGCCTCGCCGTCCGGCAGTCCGCCCTCGTGGGCCAGCGAGCGCCACGTCCAGAAATTGGTGGCGAGCCGGATCGCGGCCTCGAGCCGGCCGCGAGCGGCCCCGCGCGCCCCGAAGCCCCGCGCGAGCACCGAGCGCAGCTCGGCGTCCGCGGCATCCTGCGTGTCCGCCAGCAGCTCCTGGAGCGCCGGCATGACCGCGGCGTCTCGAAACACGTTGGTCGACATGCGCTCGGTCTCGCGATACCAGGGGTAAAGCGCGCGCAGGGCCAACCGCAGTCGCCTGGCCGGGTCCGGGACCTCGGAGAGCGGCGCGAGATCCGGCCGGGGATGGATGGCGAAGAAGTGCTGCTGGCACGCGGCCAGAAGGTCGCGTTCCGCGGGGAAGTTGTTGTACACGGTCAGCCGCTGCACCCCCGCACGGCGCGCGATCTCAGCCACCGTGGTTCGGGCGGGACCCACCTCCTCGTGCAGGCCAACGGTGACCTCGGTGATCCGACGCCGCGTCTCGGCCTGGTCCTCGGCGCGCTTCTTGAGCTCGTACTTTCTTTTCATTGAACGCTCTGTTCAAGCATATGCTACTGTGTGCCCGTTGATTAAACGGCTCGTTCATCGAAAGGATCTCATATGAAGACCTCCAACGCATACTCGACGATGGCGATCGGAGTGATCGCCGCCGCGGCGCTCGGGCTTGCCGCGTGCGGCGGCGGATACGGCGACGACTCGAACGCAGCGGGTTCCGCCGAGTCGCTTTCCGTGCAGAGCATCGACGGAACCGAGGTGCTGGTCGATTCGCGCGGGCGAGCGCTGTACAGCGCCGATCAGGAGCGGGGCGGGAAGGTACTCTGCACCGACCGATGCACCTCGATCTGGGAGCTGGTCCCCGCGTCGGACGGCAACTCCGCTTCCTCCGATCTGGACCTCGGCGAGGTCGAACGCGCGGACGGCGCGACCCAGCTCACCTACGAGGGGCGCCCCCTCTACACGTTCGCCGGCGAGAGAGCCGGGGAGCTGAGCGGCGACGGTGTGGTCGACAGCTTCGGTGGCACCCGGTTCGCGTGGAGCGCCGCGACGGCGTCGGGCGAGACGGGATCCTCCGGCTCGGCGGGTTCGGGCGGCGCATACGGCGCAGGCTCCGGCTATTGATCGTCGCGTGAAGGTCCGCGCCGAACCCCTCCCCCATTCTCGACCCCGTCCGAACCGCGGGGGCGAAGCGGAGAGCGGTGCCGCACAGGCGGCCGGGATGGCGGCGGCGGCGGTCGAGGCGGTCCAGGACGGGACCAAGGCTCGGTTCCGCCTGGCGGCGGACTTCTACCACGGACCGCGCGCCACGAACGAGCGTGGCCGCTACGGGCTGGCCGAGCTGAGCTTCCTGCGCTGGGAGATCGAGCGCGGCGTGCTCGACCAGCCCGCCGCCGAGGGCGGGGGAAGCCACTGGTGGCGCGCCGTCAACGACCGGCTACTCCGCGACAAGGTCGAGGCCGACCTGCTCACCGCGGGCTTCGCCGGCGCCGCGTCGTCGCGCAACGTCGAGCTGTGGCTCGAGTTCATCTCCGCGCCGTCCGCGTCGACCTGGTACCGCGCCCACAACGCCAGCATCGTCGCCGGGTATCTCGGGCACGAGTCGCTCGCCGCGAGCGAGCACTGCGCCGAGCGCTTCATGATGAACGTGGCTCTGGTGCGCGTCCTCTACGCCCACGCGCTGTCCGCTGCGCCCCGGCTCGCGCTGGGGGCCTTAGCACCGCTGGGGCGGCTGCTGGGCGATCCGCGCAGGCGCTCGGTGCGCATCTTCCTCGATCTACGCGACGTGTTCCCGGAGCGCTACCCGCTCGACGGGTGGACGCTCGAGGAGCTGCTCGCGGCCGAACGGCGACTGGGGCGCGCGCTCGACTACGGGATCATCGCCTCACGGGTGACCGAGCTGTACGAGTTCGCGGCCGCCAGCCTCGAGGAGCCACGGATCACGATGCTCGAGAGCGACGGGGCGCTGTGCTACTCGTGGCCCGCGGAGGAGCGCGCGCCGTGGGTGGCCGGGATCAGGCGGCCGATGGCGCGCGCGATCGCCATCGCCACGGGTCGCAGGCATCCCGTCCGCTGATCAAGCGGCCCGCTCGGGCCATCCGTCCAGGGTCTCGAGGTAGAGGCGGCGAACAGGGCGCCGAACCACTCCCGGTAGGCGCCCGGGACCGTGAGATCGACCATTCCGTGGATCGAGCCGCTCGCGCCCGGCTTCCAGTGGCGGACCATGCCCTCGAGGTCGTGGTCGCCGATCGATTCGGAGTGGGAGCGCGCGACCTCGGCGACGCTGCGTGTGGCGGGCTCGGTGGCGCTCATCGCACGCAGCCTACCGACGGCGTGAAACGGGCGGGCGTTACTCAACCCCGATTCTCGTCAACCACACCTCCGAGAACGGTTCGATCGCGCTCGCCGACTCGATCCCGCGGACGGAGCGCTCGAGGCCGAGCACCTCCCCACGCTCGCCGCCCACGTAGGTCAGCAGCGGATCGGCGCGGATCTGGGGCGCCGCGGAGGCCGGAAGCGAGTCGGCGATCTGAACCGTGCCCTCCCGCAGCAGCGCGAGCCGCTCCCGATCGGTGCGCACGACGCGGAGCTCGACCTGGTCGAGCGCCGGCCCCAGATCGGCGCGGGTCCCCCACCAGGCGACGTTGCGCGCGATCACGATCGTCTCACCGCTGCGCTCGCGGAGCTCGAACGGGCCGGTGCCGGAGCGATCGTCGCGCGCCAACTCGGCGGCCTGGCCGCTGCGGGGGCGAAGCGCGGCCGGGGAGACGATTCCTAGCCGGGGCGAGGCGAGGTGGAGCGGGAAGTCGGCCACGGGGCGGGACAGAATGAACCGGACGAGGTCGGGCCGGGGCGCATCGGCGGCGAGCAACTCGGGGAGCAGCGCGCGACCGGGTACCAGCGTCCGCCAACGTTCGGCGTTCGCCAGCACCGCGCTGGCGTTGAACGGAGTCCCGTCCTGGAACCGCACCCGGCGGCGCAGCTCGAAGCGCCAGATCACCCGGTCCCGCGACGGGCGCCACGCACGCGCGAGCCCACGCTCGCCGCGGACCTCGCCGAACGGCCCGCTGAGGCTCTCGACGAGCGGCTCGTGGATCTGGCGGGTGAGGATCTGGTCCGGGCGAGTCCTTGCGAGCAGCGGATCGAGCTCGTCGGGGCGCCCGGCGAGCGCGTAGACGAGCGGCTCGTCCGCGCCCGGCTCGGCGCCCACGATCCCCGCGACCCCGGGGGCCGACTCGTCATCGCCGCAGCCCGCACCGACGAGCGCCACCAGCGCCGCGGCGACCGCGGCGCCGGGGAGCCGAGCGAGCATCGACCTAGAGGTCTGATGTGGGTCCGCGTGTGCGGCTGGCGAGTGGCGCGTCGCGCCAGG
>JBOGZH010000245.1:0-3864 GCA_050697095.1 Solirubrobacterales bacterium | reverse complement strand
ATGGCCGAGATTCCCGATTCGACGACCCTGTACTTCGGGCCCTGGTACGGGAGATCGCCGTACTTCGAGGCCACCCGTCGCGCGGGATGCTCGGCCTACGACGTCTACAACCACACCTACATCCCGGCCTACTACGACGACCCGGTGAACGAGTACAGGCACCTGCTCGAGCACGTCACCCTGTGGGACGTCGGGGTCGAGCACATCGTCCAGATCAAGGGGCCGGACGCGCTCGAGTTCACGAACCTGCTCACCTGCCGCGACCTCACCAAGTGCGCGGTGGGGCAGTGCAAGTACGCGCCGCTGATCGACGCCGACGGCGGGATCGTCAACGATCCGGTCCTGCTCCGTCCCGCCGAGGACACGTTCTGGCTCGCGCTAGCGGACAGCGACGCCGGCCTGTGGGCGCGCGGGGTCGCGTGGGGCGCCGAGCTCGACGTCGAGATCTCCGACCCGCCCGTCTACCCGGTCCAGGTCCAGGGCCCGAAGGCGAAGGACGTGGTGGGGGAGCTGTTCGGTGACGAGGTGCTCGAGATGCCCTACTACCACTGCATGGACGCCGAGCTCGACGGGATCCCGGTGGTGCTCGGGCGCACCGGGTGGACCGGCGAGATCGGGTACGAGATCTACCTCCGCGACCCCGAGCGCGGCGACGAGCTGTGGAGCCGGGTGATGGAGGCCGGCGCCCCCCACGACATCCGCCCGATCGCTCCCTGCGAGGCGCGGCGGATCGAGGCGGGGATCTTCAACTACCGCTCCGACATGACGCTCGACAACAACCCCTTCGAGGTCAGCGGGCTGGAGCGCCTGGTCGAGGAGCAGGACCGCGGCTACATCGGCAAGGACGCGCTGGAGCGAATCCGCGCCGACGGTGTGAGCCGCAAGCTGGTCGGGATGGAGATCGAGGGCGAACCGCTGGATTGGGAGCTGACCCAGTTCTGGCCCGCGAGCAACAACGGCGACCGCGTCGGCCACGCGACGATCGCGATCCGCTCCCCCGGGCTGGAGAAGAACATCGGCTACGTGTGGGTGCCGATCGAGCTCGCCGAGCCGGGCAACGAGCTCGAGCTCGAGCTGCCCGACGGTAGCCGCCGCGCGGCGAAGACCGCCGCGCTGCCGTTCATCGACCCGAAGAAGCGCAAGCCGGCGGAGTAGACAGCCCCCCGGCTACGGTCGAGCGACCCGCCAGAGACGGCTTTCAGCTCGTTGATTCGGCGGGCTTCGCCTCGAGCCAGTCCCGCATGTGATCGTAGACCTCGGGGTGGTTGAGGAGGTCGAAGTGGGTCAGGGGACCCAGCGAGCGGCTGCGATCGAGGTCGAAGCGGTCGCGGATCGCATGCTGCCGGCCGGCCCACGCGCTCGGTCGCCGCACCAGCAGGTCGCCGGCGAGGCGTCCGAGCGGGTGTGAGCTGTCGGCGGTCAGGGACGCGGCGATGAAGTAGTGGGTCGCCGTGTCGAGGAACGGGACCTCGCCCCGGTAGCAGCGCAGCAGCTCGTCAGGGTCGCGTTCGCGCCAGTCCTCCTCGAGCAGATAGCCGTAGCGCAGGTCGTGGATGCCGGCGCTGCGGCCGTTCAGGGCCCGCGCGGCGGCGCGGGTCTCGGGGACGGCGTTGAGCAGCCACGCGGCGACGTGGGCGCCCTTCTCGAGGTCCGCCCCGCCGTGGGGCGAGCCGAGGTAGAAGACGTGCCGCACCCGCTCCACCCAGTCCATGCCTCCGTCGAGCGCGGTCCGGCAGCCGCTCCTCGCCACCAGGCCTCCCATCGAGTGGCCCACCAGGACGATCTCCTCCACGGGGACCGGCCAACCGGCGGCCACCGCCTGGAGCAGCTCCCCCAGCCGGCGGCCGTTGTCGGAGATGTGCAGGCCGCTGTTGTAGCGCAGGTACAGCGGCGAGTGCCCGAGGTCCCGCCGCAGGCGCGTGCCGTAGGTCTCGCCTCCGCGCGCGCGATCGACGCCCCACCACCACGCGTGCTCGGTTCCACATAGCCCGTGGACGAAGACCACGATTCGCCCCGTGGCATCCGGGAACCGGGTGGCGAGCTCGGCCGGGGTCGCGGGGAGGCTCCGTCCGTCGTGGCGGAGCTGCATCGCGATCGCGAGCGGGCTCTCGGAGTCGGCGAGCTGGTCTCCGGACGCACCGTTGAGCGCACCGAGCGCGAGGGCTCCACGCCGGCTCTCGGCGAGGGAGCGCTCGCCGCGCATCGTCGCGGCGAGCGCCGTCCCGGTGCCGCGAAGCACACCCGCGCTCAGGGTCCGGACAGCGGCGTAGGCGAACCCGCGACGGCATCGTGGCCGCGACGTGCCACGGAGGCGGAGGGCGCCGCCCCGAAGGAGCGCTCGGCGATCGACCCGTGAGTCTCCTGGATCAGCCCGGTGAGTCCCCGTGCACCCCGCGCGGCGAGGTCGCCGAGGGCGCGGGTTTCGTCTGCGAGGGCAGACACGAGTGAAACCTACTCCGGTGGCAGGCGGCGATTACACGCCGAGCGTCAAGAACCACTATTCCAATCCCGGTGGCGATCGGCGCCGTAGTTCAGGGCGATGACGCTCTTCGGGACACCTCGCGTACTGGCGATCGGGTTGGTCGTGGCCGCGGGCCTTGGACTCGCCGCATGCGGCGGAGACGACGACGGAGGCGGCGGCTCGAGCGCGACCGGCTCGGGTGGTACCGCCTCGGCGGGTGGTGTGGCGGCGCAGAGCATCGACGGGACCGACGTGCTCGTCGACTCGGATGGACACGCGCTGTACAGCGCCGATCAGGAGACGGGCGACAAGGTGCTCTGCACCCGTAGCTGCACCTCGATCTGGGACCCGGTCCCGGCACCGAAGGGAGCGGATGCTCCCTCCGAGCTCGACCTCGGCGAGGTCGAGCGCCCGGACGGCGGGAAGCAGCTCACGTACGAGGGAGCACCGCTGTACACGTTCACGGAGGAGGGCTCCGGAGAGTTGACGGGGGACGGGGTGACCGACAGCTTCGACGGCGAGCGGATCACGTGGCACGCGGCGACGACGTCAGCCGGCGCCGGATCGTCGAGCGCCGATGAGGAGTCGAGCGACTCGTCCGGCGGAGCAGGGGGCTACGGCTACTGACGCCCCGCGCTCAGCGGGGCACGATTTCATCTAGGGCTGAAACGGGGGAGCCTCGCCCCAGCCCCAGCGCGGGACCGGCGCGTGCTTCGCCGGCTCCGCGTCTGGCTGCGAGTTCCCCATCGCTAGCCGCGTTCCCCACTCCACGTAGGCGATGAACGCGGAGCGGAAGTCGGGGTCGTCCGGAAGCCCCGCGTCATCCGCGGCGAGGCTCATCAGGGAGGCGAATCGAAACCGCTGCTCGGAAGTGATCGACAGGCCGCGGTGGTGCTCGACCATCCGGTCGTAGCCGCCGAGCTCCTCGGTGTAGCGCGCGGGCCCGCCGAACACTTCGCTCCACCATGCGACCACGTGGCGCCGATGCTCCTCGCTCACTCCGCCCGGAAAGAACGGTGTGAGCAGGTCGTCGGCCTCGACGCGATCGTAGAAGGCGTTGATCAGGCGCTCGAAGGCCTCCCCGCCGCCGGCCCACTCGTACAGCGTCGGTGGCGCAGTCCCGGTTTCGGTCATGAACCGAATCTAGTCGAATAGGTTCGGGGCAAGCGAAACGACACCAAGGAGGCAGAAATGTCCGCCATCTCCTACCGGGACCTCGTCGCCACCGGCGATCGGGACGATCGTGAGCTCGTCTCGATCGAGCGGCACGCCGACCGCGCGATCGTCCGGCTCGACGACCCCGACAAGCTCAACGTCCTCAGCGCCCCGCTGATGCTCCAGCTCCGGGAGGCGTGCGAGGAGCTGGGGCGCGACCCTGACCTTCGCGCGATCGTCCTCACCGG
>JBOGZH010000244.1:0-5491 GCA_050697095.1 Solirubrobacterales bacterium | reverse complement strand
GGGATCGCGCGCACCTACCGCGCGCGGCTGCGGCGGCGGGCGAGCGACGGGGCCCTGCGGCGGCTGCGCGAGGGGGTCGAGCTGGACTCCCCGCCGCAGCCGGCGCAGCTGACCCTCGGTGGGCGGGTCGCGGAGCGCCGCGCGGTAGGTCTTCGGGACCTCGTGGCGGGGATGGGTGAGCCGGTTCGCGAGCTCGCCGTCGTTGGTGAGCAGGATCAGCCCGGTGGAGTCCGCGTCGAGCCGCCCCACGGGATACAGCCGCGCCGCCGAGTCGACGAGCTCGACGATCGCCCGGCGGCGACCCGGCTCGCGCGCCGTCGAGGTCACCCCGGCCGGCTTGTTGACGGCCCACACCTCGCGCGGCTGGGGCGACACCGCGCGGCCGTCGACCTCGACCCCGCTCCCCTCGTCCACGTCACGGGCGGGATCGGTGACGAGCTCGCCGTCCACCCTCACCCGTCCGGCCGCGATCAGCCCCTCGGAGGAGCGCCGCGAGGCGACGCCACAGTGGGCGAGATGCTTCGCGAGCCGCACGGGCTCGGCCCGCTGTCAGCCCTCGGCGCGCTGCTCGCCGGCGCGCATGAGCCGCTCGCGCAACTCGGCTTCGTCCTCGGGCGTCGGGTCGAAGCGCGACGCGTCGGGCAGATCGTCGAGGCCGCGGAGCCCGAAGAGCTTCTCGAACAGCGCCGTGGTGCGGTAGATCACGGCACCGAAGCGCGATCGCCCCGACTCCTCGATCAGCCCCCGCTCTGTCAGCGTCGCCACCGCTGACTCCGACGACACGCCGCGGATCCGGGCGACCTCCGGGCGCGAGACCGGCTGCAGGTAGGCGACGATCGCAAGGGTCTCCGCCTGCGCCTGGGTGAGCGGCGGGGTGCGCGGCTTCGCGAGGAGGCGGCGCGCCGCGGCCTCGGCGGCGGGGATCGTCGCGAGCGAGAAGCCTCCGGCGACCTCCTTCAGCACCACCCCGCGCCGATCGCCCTCGAGCTCCTCGTGGAGCAGATCGAGCGCGGACTGCACCCGGGCCTCGCTCGATTCGCACGCCTCCGCGAGCTCCAGCACGCTGACCGGGCCGGGCGAGAGGAAGAGCAGCGCCTCGACGATCCGGGCGAGCTCGACGGCAGTCGTCACTTCGCCCTCACGATCTCGATCGGCCCCAGGACCTCCGGCTGCTCCCAGGTCGCCTCCCCGCGCCGGTGCAGCTCGAGCAGCGCGAACAGGGTCACCGCCTGGGTGAGCCGGTCCTCGTTCGCGAACGTCGCGTCGAACGAGAAGCTCCGCCGCCGCTCGAGCAGCTCGCGCAGCACGCGCAGCCGGCGGTCGAGCGAGACGGTCGGGCGGATGTGGCTCGTGTCGGGAGGCGGCGGGATCCGCAGCAGCCCGCCGATCGCCTCCCCGAGCAGTTCGGGGTCGTAGGCGACGGTGGCCGCCTCGAGCGAGACGCGCCGCAGCGCTGCGGGCAGCGGCGCGGAGCGGTAGAGGTGCGGCCGCTCGGCGGAGAACCGCGCCGAGAGATGGGCCGCGCCGTCGCGGTAGCGCCGGTACTCGAGCATCCGCGCGAGCAGCTCCTCGGCGGCCTCCTCGGGGCCCAGCTCCTCCTCGTCCTCGGCGCGCGGCAGCAGGAGCCGCGACTTCAGCTCCAGCAGCGCCGCGATCAGGACGAGGAACTCCGTCGTCGCCTCGAGGTCGAGCTCGCCGGTGCGCTCGAGGTGCTCGACATAGGCGATCACGACCTCGCCCAGGTCGACGTCCATGAGGCTGATCTCCTCCCGCAGCACGAGTGCCATCAGGAGGTCGAACGGACCCGCGAAGGTATCTAGGTCGAGCTCGAGCTCGGCGGAGCGCATCGCCGGAACAGTAGAGGTCAGCCCGGCGTGCCTACGCCCATCCGCCGGCGCACGTCGGCGAGCGTGTGCGCGGCGATCGCTCGCGCCTTCTCCGCCCCGGCAGCGAGCGCCTGCTCCAGCGCCGCCTCGTCCGCGCGAAGCTCCCCGTAGCGCTCGCGAACCGGAGCCAGGTAAGCGACCACTTCGTCCGCGACAGCCCCCTTGAAGTCGCCGTAGCCCGAGCCGTCGAACTCGCGCTCGACCTCCTCGGGCGTGACGCCGCGGACGACGGACAGGATCTCGATCAGGTTCGCGATCCCCTCCTTGTCCGGACCGCGCCGGACCTCGGTCCCCGAGTCGGTGACCGCGCTCCGGATCTTCTTCTGGACCGCTTTCGGCTCGTCGAGCACGAGAACCGTCCCCTGCTCGGTGCCGCCCGTGGTCGCCATCTTCGCGTCGGGGCGCTGGAGGTCCATGATCCGCGCCCCGACCTCGGGGATGCGGTGCTCGGGCTCGACCAGGGTCTTGCCGAACCGCTCGTTGAAGCGGCGCGCGATCTCGCGCATCAGCTCGACGTGCTGGCGCTGGTCGTCGCCCACGGGGACCTCGCTCGCGCGGTAGGCGAGCACGTCGGCGGCCTGGAGGACGGGGTAGAAGAAGAGCCCCGAGGAGATGAAGGCGCCGGAGCGCTCCTCGAGCATGGTCCGCTTCTCCTTCCACTGGTGCATCCGGTTGAGATCGCCCCAGGCCGTCACCGCGCTCAGCAGCCAGCACAGCTCCGTGTGCTCGGTGACGTCGGACTGGCGGAAGAGGATGCAGCGCTCGGGGTCGAGCCCCGCGGCGATCAGGATCGCTGTCGTGTCATGGAGGCGCTCGCGCAGCTCGGCCGGGTCATAGTCGACCGTGATCGCGTGCAGGTCGACGATGCAGTAGATCGCCTCACCGCGATCCTGGCCCTCGACGTACTGGCGGATCGCCCCGATGTAGTTGCCGAGGTGCTTGCGCCCCGTCGGCTGGATGCCGCTGAAGATCCGCATGATCAGACAGTCTCGCCCACCGGCTCCCGCTCGCGCTCCGCTGTCGCGGCCTCACCGTCGGGCGGGCAGTGGCCGCAGTCGCCCGCCGTGGCGGCCAGCGGAACCTCGCGAACCTCCTGTCGCTCCGGGTTGCGAAGCCCGGCGCCCGCGATCAGCCCGCCGAGGATCATCAGGCCGCCGCTCAGCGCCATTCCGAGCTGAAAGCCGCGCTCGGAGGCCTCGGTGACAGCTGTGTCGATGCGGTCGGCCTCATCAGGGGAAACCCCCCGCGTGTCGGCGGCACCGAACGGCTTCTGTTTCGCCTTCTCGACGCTGCGCTCCCCCGCCGCGCTCAGCTGCTCGCCCGAGAGCCGGTCGTCCACGGTCGTGGCGAAGCTGCCCGAGATCACCGCTCCAAGGACGGCGATCGCGAGCAGGCCGGCGACGCGCGAGACGCCGTTGTTGACTCCCGAGGCGACGCCGACGTGGTTCTCCTCGACCGAGTCGAGCGCCGTCGCGGTCAGCGGCGCCACCGTCGCGGAGAGACCAAGGCCGAAGAGCACGACTCCCGGCAGCACGTCCGTGAGGTAGTTCGCGTCCGTGTTCAACCGGACCAGCAGCAGAAGCCCCAAGCCGCCGACGATCGGGCCGACGGACATCGGCACCCGGGGGCCGATCCCGGTGGCGATCTTGCCGAAGCGGGGCGAGAGCGCGAACAGCAGCAAGGAGATCGGCGTGGTCGCCAGGCCCGCCTCGAGCGGCGTGTAGCCGACCGTCTCCTGGAGGAACAGGGTGACGAAGAAGAACGCCCCAAGCAGGCCGGCGTAGACGATCAGCGTCTCGACGTTGGTGACGGAGAAGTTGCGGATCCGGAACAGGGACAGGTCGAGCATCGGGTGGCGCGCCCGCGACTCCCAGACGAGGAAGGCGGCAAACAGGACGATGCCCGCGATCAGGGGGATGTAGACGATCGGGTCGCCCCAACCGTGGGTGGGCTGCTGGATCAGCGCAAAGACGGGGCCGCCGAGACCCGCCGCGGACAGCAGGATCCCGGTCCAGTCGATCGCGCGATCCGCCTGGGGATCCGAGCTCTCGCGCACGACGCGGAGGGTGAGGAAGACGGTGGCGATGATCAGCGGCACGTTGACCCAGAAGAGCGCACGCCACGAGAGCGCCTCGATCAGCGCGCCGCCGCCGGCAGGGCCGAGCACCGTGGCGATACCGCTCCACGCGGTCCACGTGCCCACCGCCTTGCCGCGCGCGGCGCCCTCGAAGGTCGCGGCGAGGATCGCGAGGGACCCGGGCACCAGCAGCGCGCCGGCGAGCCCCTGGGCCGCGCGGGCGCCGATCAGCACCGCGCTGTTCGGCGCCGCCGCGCACAGCACCGAGGTGACGCCGAAGCCGATCAACCCGATCACGAATATCCGCCGGCGCCCGAACTGGTCGCTGAGCGATCCGCCGACCAGGAGCAGGGAGACCATCGCCAGCAGGTATGCCTCGACGACCCACTGCTGGTCGGCAAGCCCCGTGTCGAGGTCGTCGCTGATCGCCGGCAACGCGACGTTGACGACCGTGGCGTCGAGAAAGACGATCGTCGAGCCGAGGATCGTCGCGACGAGGGTCAGCAATCCGCGGCGCGAATCGGTCACGCAACCCAGCCTAGTGCTAAGGCTCGGGCGGCTCGCGGAGCTGGTGGGCCGGGGTGAAGAAGTTTCGGTACGCGAGCGTGATCGAGATCAAGCCGGCGAGCGCGACGCTGCCGAGCAGCGTGTAGAGGAGGATGAGCTGGAGGCGCACCGCATCCTCGGGGTCGGCGCCGGCGAGCAGCATCCCGACCATCGTCCCCGGGAAGAAGATCAGCCCGGTCGTCTTGGTCGAGTCGACGAGCGCGATCATCCCGGAGCGCAGGCTGCGGCGGACGATCGGCGCTGCCGCCTGGGTCGAGGTCGCGCCGAGCGCGAGCGTCGCCTCGATCTCGCGGGCGTGTGAGTGGACCTCGTCTCCGAGCCGGTTGAGCGCCACCGCCGAGGCGGTCATCGAGTTGCCGACCACCATCCCCCCGACCGGGACGAGGAAGCGCGGCTCGGGCTCGAACACGCCGAGCGCGACGACCAGCCCCAGGGTGCCCGTCGCGGCGACCCCGAGCGCGACGACGAGCGGCCAGAAGGCCTCGGGCACCCTGCTCGCGCGACGCCTCGCCGTCAGCGCGCCGAAGCCGACCATCACCGCGATCAGCGCGACCACGAACGCGAGCCGGTCCTCGTCGAAGATGATCTGGATCACGAACCCGATCGCCGTGAGCTGAATGAACGAGCGCACGACCGCGATCCCGATCTCCTCCTCGAGCCCGGCGCGCTGCCAGAACGACACGGCGATCGCGATCGCGACCAGCGCCAGCGCCGCCGCGACCTGAGCCAGGCTGACGTCGATTCCAGGAGTCATGCCGGGAGCAGGTCGTGCGCCGGCCCCTGCTCGACCGCGTGGCCGCGATCGAGCCGCAGCACCCACTCCGACATCCGCCGCGCCTGCTCGAGGTCGTGGGTGACGAGCACGACCGAGACATCGACGCGCTCGCGGAGGTCGAGCAGCGTCGCCTCGACCGCCCCCCGCGCCCCCTCGTCCAGCGCCGAGGTGGGCTCGTCGAGCAAC
>JBOGZH010000243.1:0-1791 GCA_050697095.1 Solirubrobacterales bacterium | reverse complement strand
CCGGCGACGGCGCCCGGCTCGAGCTGACCTACAACCACGGCCGCACCGAGCCCTATGAGATCGGCAGCGGCTACGGCCACATCGCGATCACCACCGACGACCTCGACGCCACCCTCGAGCGCCTCGCCGCCGACGGCATCGAACCCGAGAAGCCGCCCTACGAGGCGCGCAAGGGCGGCTCCCGGATCTGCTTCGTCCGTGATCCCGACGACTACCGGATCGAACTGATCGAACGCTGAGGCGGCTGCAAAGCGTCGCCTGCCGTTGTCCTCGCCGGATCGTCTCGCTCACGCACGTTTCTAGTGCGCTCACTTCGCCGATCCGGCTGCGTCCTAGGCAGGCTCGCTTTTCGCCGCCTGGCGCGACCTAAGGTGTCCGTATGAGCCAGGTGTTCGGCAGGCTCGCCGCTTGGGCGGTGCGGCGACCGCGGCCGGTGGTCACGGGGGCCGTGCTTCTGTGCCTGCTGGCGACGGCCGGAGCCCTCACGCTGGAGACCGACGCGAGCACCGAGACCCTCGTCGACCGCGACTCCGAGAGCTTCCGGGCGACCGAGGACTTCCGGGAGCAGTTCGGCGACGACCCGGTGGTGATCCTCGTGCGCGGCGACCTTCGCCAGCTCGTCCTGACCGAGAACCTGGGGCGTCTGCTCAGCCTGGAGGGATGCCTCTCGGGCCGCCTCCCCGAGGACCAGCAGCCGCTGACAGGGAGCTGCGGCGAGATCGCCGAGCTGAATCCGAGCCAGGTCACCTTTGGTCCGGCCACCTTCCTCAACCAGTCGGCGATCCAGGCGGAGGAGTTCCTCGGCGCGCAGACCCAGACGGCGCTCGAGCAGGCGCGCGTCGCCGCCGCGTCCGCGGCGCGCGACGCTGCGAAGCGGGGCGAGCCCGAACAGGCGCAGCGCGCGGAGGCGCAGGCCGCCGCGCAGGCGGTCATGGGCCAGTTCCAGTCGGGCCTGCTCAACCTCGCCGTGCGCTCCGGGCTGACCGGTCCTCCGCGCATCGACGACCCGCGGTTCGTCTCGCAGGTCGTGTGCGACAGCCGCCTGCCGGATTGCACCCCGAAGGAGAAGTTCTCCTACCTGTTCCCGAGCTCCGAGGCCGCCCTGATCTCGATCCGCCTGCGTCCGAGCCTCACCGAGGGGGAGCGGGAGCGCGCGATCGAACTCATCCGGGAGACGGTGCAGGAGGAGGCGTTCCGGCTCGAGGGCGCCAGCTACGTCGTCAGCGGGGTGCCGGCCGTGGTCGAAGGCCTCGCCGAGGAGATTCGGGGCGAGATCTTCATCCTGCTCGCCGCCGCGCTCGCGGTCATGGCCCTGACGCTCTACCTGGTCTTCGGGCCGCCGCTGAGGCTGCTTCCGCTCGGGATCGCGATCGTCGCGGTGGCGATCGTGTTCGGCGGGCTCGCCCTGTTCGGCGGCTCGCTGACGATGGCGTCGCTCGCCGTCCTGCCGGTGCTGATCGGGCTCGCGGTCGACTACGCGATCCAGCTCCAGGCCCGCTTCCGCGAGGCCGAGGCCGAGGGGTACGCACCTCCCGTGGCGGCGCGCCGCGCGGCGGCGATCGGCGGGCCCGTGATCGCGACTGCGGGTCTTGCCACCGGCGCGGGCTTCCTCGTCCTGCTGCTCTCCCCGGTACCGATGGTCCGGGCGTTCGGCCTCCTGCTCGTGCTGGGGATCGCGATCGCCTTCGTGATCGCGCTCACGGCAGGCTTCTCGGCCCTCGTCCTCGCGAGCCGGGCCCCGGGCGGCGTTCCCGGGGCCTGGGCGCGCGTGCCGCGCCTGCGTCGCGCCGC
>JBOGZH010000242.1:0-2858 GCA_050697095.1 Solirubrobacterales bacterium | reverse complement strand
GCGCGCAGACGGCCCCGAGGTCGTCGCCGCGGCGCGTGAGATGCCCCTGGGCGAGGTCTTCCGCCGCTTCTGGCCCGACGCGCGCCCGTACAGGCGCTGGATACCGGTCGTGCTCGCCCTGGTGGTGCTGGGGGCGATCATCGGCACGCTCGAGATCTGGATGTTCAAGCTCGTCGTCGACAAGGTCCTTGTCCCGGGCGACCTCGGCCCACTCGTCTGGATCGCGCTCGCCTACGTCGGCCTCACGCTCGCCGGCGCGGCCGTCGGCTTCGGCGACGACTATCTCGGGACGTGGCTCGCGGAGCGCTTCCTGCTCTCGATGCGGATGCGCGTCTTCTCCCACCTTCAGCGCCTCTCCCTCGACGCTCTGGACAGCCGCCGCCTCGGCGACGTGCTCTCGCGCCTCACCGGCGACATCCAGGCGATCGAGAGCTTCATGCTGTCGGGGCTGATCGACGGGCTCTCCGCCACCCTGCGGATCGTGTTCTTCGCCGGCGCCCTGTTCGTCCTCCAGTGGGACCTGGCGCTCGTCGCGCTGCTCATCGGGCCGCTGTTCTTCATCGCGGCGCGGCGGTTCTCGCGCCTGGTCAAGCACGCGTCTCGCGAGCAGCGCCGGCGAAGCGGCTCGCTGAGCGCGGTCGCTCAGGAGAGCCTCGCCAACGCCGCGCTGGTCCAGGCGTCGAACCGCCAGCGGGCCGAGCAGGACCGGTTCCGGCGCGAGAACGAGGGCATGATCGGCGCGGAGCTTGCGTCCGCGCGGATCAGGGGCCTGTTCACCCCCGCGATCGACTTCATCGAGCTCGCCGGGGTGATGCTCGTCTTCGTGCTCGGCACGCTCGCGGTCGCCGACGGGCGGCTGACGCTCGGCGGGCTGCTCGTCTTCGTCGCCTACCTCACCCAGCTCTACGACCCGGCGCGCGAGCTGGGCTCGCTCAGCAATCGGCTGTTCAGGGCGCTCGCCGGCGCAGAGCGGGTGACCGAGCTGCTCGACGAGCGGCCGAGGGTGACGGACTCGCCGCACGCCGTGAGACTGGGCCGGGCGCGCGGGGCGGTTGCGGTGGACGCGGTCTCGTTCGCCTACCCGGGCGCTGCGCGCAGGGCTCTCGACGACGTCACGCTGAGCGTGGCGCCGGGCGAGACGCTGGCGCTCGTCGGTGCCAGCGGCGCGGGAAAGTCGACCCTCGCGAAGCTGCTGCTGCGCTTCTACGATCCCGACTCGGGAGCGATTCGCCTCGATGGACGCGACTTGCGCGACCTCGAGCTCCACTCGGTGCGCCGCAACATCGCGATACTGCTCCAAGAGCAGCTCGTGCTCCATGGCACCGTGAGGGAGAACATCGCATTCGGGGCCGAGGACGCGACCGAAGAGGAGATCATCGCGGCCGCTCGCGCGGCCGGCGCCCACGAGTTCGTCGAGGAGCTGCCGGATGGGTACGACAGCGTGCTTGGCGAGCGCGGCCGGCGGTTGTCCGGCGGTCAGCGGCAGCGGATAGCAATCGCGCGCGCGCTGGTCTCCGATGCGCCGGTCCTCTTGCTCGACGAGCCCTCGACGGGGCTCGATGCCCACACCAAGCGGGAGCTCGTCGCGCCGCTGATGCGGCTGAGCGACGACCGCACGACGATCGTCATCTCGCACGACCTGCTGACGACCCGGGACGCCGACCACGTCGTCGTGCTCGACGGTGGGAGGGTCGCGGAGCGCGGGCGTCACGACGACTTGCTCGCCCTCGGCGGGATCTACGCTCACCTGTGGGCGATCCAGCACGGCCGCGGGCCACTCGCTGGCACCGGAGTGCAGCCATGAGGCTCCCGGTGCTCGAGCCGGGGACGACGATCGCCCCGGGGTATGAGGTGATCTCGCACCTCAGTCGCGGGCGGCGGCTCGACGTCTACGACGCATGGGATCGCCGGCGGGGCTGCCGCTGTGTGATCAAGGCGCTGCGGCCCGAGCGGCTCGACGACATTGGTGCGCGGGAGAGCCTGCTGGAGGAGGGGCGCCTCCTCTGCCGGCTCGGCCACCCGCATCTCGTCCGCGGCTACGAGGCCCTGGCGGTCCCGGAGCCGCTGGTGATCATGGAGACGCTCGGCGGCCAGACCGTTGCTCACATGCTCGAGACGGACGGCCCACTGAGTGCGCCCGACGCGGCGCAGCTCGGACTCCAGCTCGGCTCCGTCGTTCGCTACCTGCACGCGAACGGAGTACTGCACCTCGATCTCAAGCCCTCGAACGTCGTTGCGGAAGCCGCCCGCGCGAGGTTGATCGACCTCAGCGTCGCGCGGGCGCCCGGGCCGGCCCCGGCGGAGATCGGCACCTGGTGCTACATGGCGCCCGAGCAGGTGAGGGGCGGCGTGCTGGGCGCCGCGGCCGACGTGTGGGGCATCGGCGCCGTGCTGTTCGAGGCGATGGTCGGCGAGGCGCCGTTCGAGGATCTCACGCGGGATGACACGTCGGGGGTCTCCCGCGAGCTCGAGTCCACCGGTACAGGCGCAGAGGGGGATTCCCCCACCGGCTCGAGCCTCGAGGGCCACGCCGGTCCCTGGCTTCAGCTCGACCAGCCCGCCCCGCGGATCGACGAGTTGGGGGATGCGGAGCCCGCTCTGGCCGACGTGGTGGCGGCGTGCCTCGAGCCCGCGCCCGAGCCGCGCCCCACGGTCGTCGAGCTGATGGCCCGGCTCGAGCCGCTGACCGGACTCCCCCGGAGCGAATGGCGTTGGCAGCAACACGAGCCAGGAACCGGCGGGCCGCCATCCGCCACAGACGCCGGCCCGCTCACTTCTGAGTCGGCATCAGCGCGTCACAGCCCCGCGCACTGATCCTCCTTGTTGCCGTGAACGACGTTCCCTCCGCCGGTCGGCGG
>JBOGZH010000241.1:0-4356 GCA_050697095.1 Solirubrobacterales bacterium | reverse complement strand
GTCCTGGCCGGCGCTATCCGAGGTCACTCTGGCGGGGCCCTCGCCGGTCGCCTCGACGAGCCACGAGTCGACGCCGTCGATCTCGAGCCGGAAGCTGAGCGGGGGGCGCAGCTCCGCGGCCGCCGCGGGCAGCGTCTGGGCGATCAGCCGCACCGCGAGCTCGGGGTCGGACTCGGCCATTCGCCGCAGCGCCGCCTGCCGGTTGCCGTCCTCTTCGCCGTTGCGAGCCATCTGCGCCTCCTGGTCGGGAAGTCAGTACCTCCACCTGCCAGTCGCCTCGCAGTCGGGCGCAGCGCGCCCGATGCTCGACGCCAGCATCGCTTGATTGTTCCAGAGACGTCGACGGATTTGGCCGGTCAGCCAGTTTCGGGCGCGAATAGAATGCGCCCGCCTTGGCCCGCGTGCCGAAACGTCTCATCCCGCTGACAGTGGGGCTGGCCGCGCTGGCGCTGGCCGCGCTCCCGGCCGCCGCCCATGCGGTCCCCTTCGCGCCCGAGGAGGCGCACTCTCCGAACGCCGACGACACGACGACCGTCTACTGGGTGATGTTCGTCCTCGCCGCCGTGATCGTCGCCGCGGTGAACCTGGCTCTGATCGCCGCGGTGGTGCGCTTCCGCACCCGGCGGGGGCGGGAGCCGGCCCGGGTCCGCTCCGGGCGCGGGGTCCAGCCGCGGGCGGCGGCGGCGCTCGCGGTGCTGGCCGTGGCGATCTTCGTCCTCGGGATCGTCTCGACGAGCGCGGTCCGAGACGTCGAGTCTTCGGGCCCCGAGGGGCTCCAGGCGGCGTCGGGCCGCACCGCCCAGCTCGGCCTCGAGCCGCCGGCGGGCGACCCGGAGCCGCTGAGGATCCTCGCCTCGGGGCAGCAGTGGGTGTGGCGCTACGAGTACCCGGACGGAACGTTCAGCTACTACGAGCTCGTGGTGCCCGTGGACACGACCGTGCTGCTCCAGCTCGACTCCACCGACGTCGTCCATCGCTGGTGGGTGCCGGCGCTGGGCGGCAAGTTCGACGCCGTCACGGGCCGCAGCAACGAGACGTGGTTCAAGGCCGACACGGAGGGAACCTATGACGGACAGTCGACGGCGTTCTCGGGGCCGGGCTACGCGGCGATGCGGGCCCGGGTGCGGGTGGTGAGCGTTCCCGAGTACGAGACCTGGCTCGAGCAGCAGAGCGCCGACATCCAGAGCGCGCAGGACGCCGTCCAGGAGCAGGTCGGGGGCGAGGAGACCGGCGGCGGAACCGAGGGGGCCGCCGCCCAGTGAGCGCCCCACCCCCCAGCTCGCTCGCCCCGGCGCGGCCCGAGGTCGTCACCGAGCGCTATCCGGAGTCCCGCCCCGCGTGGGTCCAGCTCGCGACGAGCGGCGACCACAAGGCGGTCGGCGTGCTGTACCTCGGCGCGGCGCTGAGCTTCCTCGCCCTCGCCGTGGTCGAGCTCGTGCTGATGCGGGTCCAGCTGATCGTCCCCGAGAGCACGATCATCTCGCCGGAGATCTTCGACCGGCTGCTGTCGACCTACGGCGCGACCGCCGTCGTGATGTTCGGGATCCCCGCCGCGCTCGGCTTCATCAGCTACGTCGTGCCGCTCCAGATCGGCGCCAGGGGCACCGCCTTCCCGCGGCTCGGGGCGCTCAGCTTCTGGCTCTACCTCGCGGGTGGGGTGACCCTGTACGCGAGCTTCCTCTACCGCCCCCCCGACGCGGGGACCAACCCGCTTCCGCCGCTCTCCGACACGGTCTTCTCCCCCGCCGCCGGCGTGGACGCCTGGATAGCGGGAGTGGGCCTGGCGGTGCTCGGGTTCGTCCTCTTTGCGGTCAACATGCTCGCGACGATCCACACCCGGCGCGCGCCGGGGATGGTGTGGCGGCGCCTCCCGCTCTTCTCGTGGTCGGCGACCGCGAGCGGCTACGTGCTCCTGGTCGCCGGCTCGGTGATGGTCGCCGCGTGCACGATGCTGCTGATCGACCGCCAGTTCGCGGGCGTGTTCTTCGACGCCGGCGAGGGCGGCTCCCCGATCCTCTGGCAGCACCTCAGCTGGCTGTTCTTCACCGGCGCGTATCTGGTGATGCTGCTGGCGGCGTTCGGGACCATCTCCGAGATCCTTCCCACGTTCTCGGGCAAGCCGATCTTCAGCCACCGGGCGATCGCCGCCTCGCTCGCCGCGATCGGCGCGCTCGGGCTGCTCGCCTGGATGCAGAACATGTACACGGCGCCGATCCCGGTCGGCTGGACCTACCTCGCAATGGCCGCCGCCGTGGCGCTCACGGTCCCGGTCGGAATCCTGCTCTTCAACTGGGTGGCGATCCTGTGGGGTGGGGCGCTGCGCCTGCGCGCGCCGCTGCTGTTCGCGCTCGGCGCGATCAGCACGATCAGCTTCGGGCTCGCCAGAGAGCTCGGCTACTCGGTGATCCCGATCGGCTGGCAGCTCGACAGCACCACGGCGGCGCAGGCCGACACCTACTACGCGCTCGTCGGCGCGGGGGTGCTCGGCGGCTTCGCGGCGCTCCACTACTGGTTCCCGAAGATCACCGGGCGCACGATGGGCGAGGGTCCCGCGCGCGCCTCGTTCTGGATGCTGATCGTCGGCGTCCACGCGATGGCGATCCCGATGATCCTCGCCGGCCTCGACGGGCAGCCGATCGACGTCTACAAGTACTACGACGTGGGCTCGCTCGACACGTACAACCTGATCGCCAGCATCGGGTCGTTCGTGCTCGCCGCGGGGATCCTGGTCACGCTGGCCAACGCGGCGTACAGCGCCCGAAACGGCGTCGCGGCGGGGGCGGACCCGTGGGGTGGGGCGACGCTGGAGTGGTTCGCCACCTCTCCCCCGCCGCCGCACAACTTCGACGTGATTCCCGACGTGCGAAGCACGGAGCCGCTGCCCGACATCCGCGAAGCGATTCGCCGCCGCACCGAGACCTGGGACCCGCCGCCTCCGCTGGAGCGCTCGCCCGCGCGATCCGAACCAGTCGAATCCCCGGACCCCCCTGTAGCCTGAATTCGATGCACAGCGTCGCGGCACGCGGCGGGGCCGAGCTGGCGCGGTTCCGCCGTCTCATCGACCTCATCATCGTCGCCACCTTCGTCCTGATCGTGGTCGGCGGCGTGGTTCGCGTCAGCGACTCGGGGCTGGGGTGCGGCCCCGCAGGCAGTGGAGCCGAGGGCTGGCCGCTGTGCGGGGGCAGGGTGCTCCCGTTCCTCGAGCAAAACGCGGTAATCGAGTTCACTCACAGGATCGTCGCGGGCGTCGTCGCGATCCTCATCCTGCTGCTCGCGTGGCGGGCGCTGCGGGGGCTGCGCGAGCAGCGCTGGCTGGTGCGGGGCTCGGTCGCGGCGGCGATCCTGGTCCTCGCCCAGGCCGCGCTCGGCGGCCTCACGGTCGAGAACAACCTCCACGAGGTGCTCGTCGCGGCCCATCTCGGGCTCGCGATGCTCCTGCTGGCGATCCTGATCGCGCTGCGGCGCGCCACCCTGGAGGGGAGCGCCGCTCCGGCCCCCGGGGGCACACTGCGGCCACTCGCGGCGACGGCGCTGGTCCTGCTGTTCGCGACGATCGTCGCCGGCGGCTACATGGCCGGGACCCAGCGTGAAGGTGCAGAGGGTGGCCCCGTGGCGGGCGCCCACCTGGCGTGCGGGAAGGAGTTCCCCACCTGCGCCGGGGAGGCGATGCCGTTCGGCAGCGGCGAGCTGGTCGACGTCCACCTCACCCATCGCGCCTTCATGTACCTCGCCGCCGTGGCCATCCTCGCGATGGTGATCGTCGCGCGCCGGCGGGGAGTGCGCTCGCCGGCCTTCCCGCTCGCCCTCGTGCTGTTGGCCTGCCAGATCCTGCTCGGGGCGCTGAACGTGTGGCTGGGCGAGCACGGCGAGCTGATCGTCGCCCACCTGACCCTGGCCACGCTGCTGTGGGGGACCGTCGTGTATGCGGCGAGCGCCCTCGTCCCCGTTCCCGTGCCCGGTCGAGCCCCACTGCGTCGCGCCGAGACGGAGGCCTCGGCCTCCCCGGCGTGAGGACCATGGAGAGCGCGGCGGAAGCGGCAAGGCGGACGGCGACCGAGGTCGCGGGCGGGGACGCGGCGCGGCCGGTGCGCGCCGTGCGTCCCGTCGAGCTTCCGGATGGGCAGCGCTCCGCGGCCTCCGTGCTGCGCGACTACGTGGCGCTGACGAAGCCGCGCATCATCTCGCTGCTGCTGCTGACGACGGTCGCGTCGATGTTCGTCGCCGATCCCTCGGGCCCCGCGCTTTCGACCGTGCTGTGGACCGTGCTGGGCGGCTACCTCGCCGCGGGAGGCGCGGGTGCGATCAACCAATACCTGGAACGCGAGGCGGACGCGCGGATGGCCCGCACGCGCGGCC
>JBOGZH010000240.1:0-4202 GCA_050697095.1 Solirubrobacterales bacterium | reverse complement strand
GCGACAGCTCCCCGGCCTCGACCGACGGCAGGGTGGCGAAGCGCCCCAGCGACACCGCGGCGGGTCCCACCGCCCGCACGCGCATGCTCGCTCCGCCACGGGGAAGCTCAAAGCCGACCGGCGCTCCCGGCTGCCCGGTCCGCAGCCGCCGGCAGCCTGCGTCCGGACGCGACGACGCCTCGAGGCGAAGGGCGAGGGCGCTCGCAAGGTAGTGATCGGCGCTTTGGCGAACGCTTTCGGGTTTGCGTTCGAGGTCGGACAGCGAGAACGCGAGGGAGCCGTATCGATCGGCGACCGCGAAGTAGGTTGCGGCCGGCGAGGCCACCGGCGAGACCTCGGGCGGCATGACCGCGAAATTGGGGTCCACGTGGCCGCGCGCCAACTCGAGCACCGCAAAATAGGCACGGGTCGGGGGCGAGCGGTCCTCCCTGGACTGCGCCGCTCCGTCGCGCAGGAGCGCGAGGTTGGTTGCGAGGCTGAAGGCGACGGCGGTGAACAGGACGGCCAGGCCGAGCCTCGAGAAGCGGATCCGGCCCCCCGCCGCGGTCGCCACCAGGAGTACGCCAACCGCCCCCGGGTAGATGAACCGGGCCGCCTCCGGAGTCCGTGCGAACGAGCCGGCGACGAGTCCCCCGAGTGACCAGTAGGCGAGCACGATCCCGAGCGAGACCCAGAGCGAGGGGGGATTGTCGCCGCGCCTGATCCGCAGCACGAGCGCGACCACGGCAAGCGCCGCCAGCATCCGGCCCCACCCGAGCGAGACCCCGGGTGCCGCCGGGTCGGCGAACTCGTAGCCGAGCCCCGTAAGTGCGGCGAGCACGACAGCCAGCGAGTCGGCGACCCAGTTCGGGATCAAGAGGATGTTGAAAGGGCTCGCCTCCCCTGAGACGGAGCTCTCCGATGTGAGCGCCCAAAGCCACCAGGCCGCATACAGGACGAGCGGGACGAGGAAGATCCAGGCTCGCCGCAGGCGGCCGGGCCGCAGCAGGACGGAGATCGCGACCCCGACCAGGAACGCCAGCCCGGTGCTGTACGTGGCAAGCGAGAGGGTGATCAGCGCGCACGCGGCCAGGTCCCCGCGCCGGTCCCCGCGCTCCAGGGCGAGTAGGGCGGCGAGCCCGGCGGCGATGCTGAAGACGGGTGAGAACCCGACCGGGGAGGTCACGTGCACCGGCGCCGAGCCGAGAAAGAGGAGAACGAGAGTGGGGGCGAGCGCGGGCAGGGCGCCGATCCTTCGCCTGGCCAGGGCGTAGAACAGGCCGGCGGAGAGCAGGAGGGCGAGCACGGCGAGCACACGGAACACGATGTACTCGACTCCGACGGTTTCGAGGATCGCCTTGTAGACGAGCCGCGTGGTCGCGATCAGGTGGCCGTTGTGCGGCTCGAGGACGTCGCCTGCACTGAGGTTCGGTGTGGCGTAGACCCAGTCGATCTCGTCGGGAAAGAACGTCGTACCCCGGGTCAGGTACAGGATCAGCGCCGCGGCGGCGGCCATCGCCGCGCCGAGGGCGAACCAGCACAGCCGGTCGGTCAGCTCGAGACCGCGGCTGGTGATCGGGAGGACGATCCGCGGCACGGTCGCGCGCTCCTCGCCGAGGCTGTGCGGCACACCGGCCATCAGCGCTGCGGGCACACCTCCACGGACCTCGCGCCCGACACCGAGGCGAGCCACGGCCTCGGAGAGGCGTCGGGCGGGATCCTCAGCGTCGCGGCCTCGCCCGGTGAGAGGCTCCCCAGCTCGGCAGAGGGAAGGTCGCCGAAGCGGCCCAGCGTCAATGTGGCCGGGACGGCGGCCCGCACCCGCAACGTCGCGCCCCCTCGCGGCAGCTCGAAGGCGATCACCGCGCCGGGGCTCCGGCGGGAAACCGTCTCGCAGCTGCCGTCCGCCGGCCCGGCTCGCGATGCTTCGAGCCGTAGTTCGAGCTGGCTCGCCTGGACGCGGTCGGTTTCCTCGCGCACAGCCTCGCTCTGTCGCCCCAGCTCGGCGGGGGAGTACGCGGGGGTGCCGTATCGATCGACGACGGCGAAGTATGCCGAGGCGGGCGCTTCGATCAGGCCGGCGTCCGGCACGTCGAGGTTGGGGTCGACCCGATCGCGCGCCAGCTCGAGCGCGGCGAGCCGCGACTGGACCCCGGCCGAGTAGTCCCTGAACGTCTTTCCTGCGTCGCGCAGGAGAGCGAGGTTGGCGCCGAGGCAGAGCGCGGCGGCGGCGAACAGGATCGCCAAGAGGCGCTTCGAGAAGCCGATCGAGGGCATGGCGGCCACTCCGACGAGCAGCACCGCCACCGACCCCATGTAGATGTAGCGAACAGAGCCCGGGGTGCGGTTGGGACCGCTGGCGAGTGCTCCAAGGGCCCAGTACGTGAGCGCGATCCCGAGGAAGGCCCACACGGAGGGCGGCACGCTGCCCCGCCTGATCTGGATCGCGAGGGCAACGATCGCGAGCGCGGCGAGAATGCGACCCCATGTGGGGTCGATGACGTCCGGCGCCCGCTGCGCGAAGTCGTAGCCGAGCCCCGAGAGCCCCGCCATCACCGAAGCCAGCGAGTCGGCGACCCAGTTCGGGATCAGCAGGGCGTTCGAGGGCGTCGTCTCGCTTTCGGCCGAACTCGGGCTGGACAGCGACCACACCCACCACGCCGCATACAGGGCGAGGGGGACCAGGAAGACCCAGGCCCTGCGTCGCCTTTCGGGTCGCAGCAACACGGATACCGCGACGCCGACCAGGAAGCCCAGCCCGGTCGTGTAGGTGGCGACCGAGAGGACCAGCAGGAGGGAGGCGGCGATGTCGCCGGGTCGGTCATCACGCTCGAGCACGAGCAGAGCGCCAAGCCCGGCTGCGACGCTGAAGGTGATCGGGAAGCCGATCGGTATCACGACGTGCTGCCACGCCGAGCCGAGGAACAGCAGCACGAGCGTCGGCGCGAGCGCCGGCAGGGCGCCGATCCTCCGCTTCGCGAGCGCGTAGAAGAGGCCCGCGGAGAGCAGCACGCTCGCCGCGGCGAGGAGGCGAAACGCCACGTACTCGACCCCGACCGTCTCCAGGATCGCCTTGAAGGCGAGCCGGGTGGTCGCGATCAGGTGCCCCTCGTGCGGCTCCAGCACCTCGCCCGGGGTGTCGAGGCCGGGGGTCTGGTAGAGCCAGGTGAGCTCGTCGAAGTAGAAGATCGTGCCGCGATTGAGGTACAGGATCAGCGCGGCCGCTGTCGCCATCGCCGCAGCGAGGATCACCCAGCACAGCCGGTCGGTGACCGCCAGGCCCCGGCTCGTGATCGGAAGCACGATCCGGGGCACGGTCGCACGCGGCTCGCTCAACGTTTGCGGCACGCTCGCCAACGCGCGCACGATAGCCGCGGACGCTCAGGCACCGCGTAGCCGGCGCGCAAGGCAGCGCACGCCGCCGTCCAGGAGCGAAAGCGCGAGCTTGACCGCGATCCCGCAGTAGATCGTGGCGTTGACGAGCGGGTTGCGCCGCGCCGCGTAGTGCTTGCGGTAGAAGCGGTACATCCCGTAGTGGAAGGCCGCGTTCAACCGCGGGCTGCGCTCTGGGCCGGTCGTCCCTCCCTTGACGTGGACGACGGTGACGCTCGGCTCGTACCACGTCACCCAGCCCGCCCGCGCGAAGCGGTAGCTGAGGTCGAGGTCCTCCATGTACATCCAGTAGCCGTCGTCGAAGAGGCCCACCTCGTCGAGCGCGGCGCGGCGGATCAGCATGAAGGCTCCGTTCACGGCGTCGACGGGCCCCGCCTCGATCTCGGGGGCGCGGTACGCGGCAAGCGCCCCGGAGTCGCGCCTCCGGCCCACTCCGGTGAAGTGGCCGAGCGCGCTCAGCGGGGTGGGGAAGGAGCGCTTCGCCGCGTGGTCGAAGCCCCCGTCCTCCAGCTCCAGGCGGGGCCCGCACATCCCGACCTCGGGCCGGGAGTCCATCAGCTCGAGGAGCCGATCGAGGGAGCCGTCGGTGATCTGCGTATCGGGGTTGAGGATGAGGACGTACGGAGCGTCGCCGTCGGCGATCGCGAGGTTGTTCGCCGCGGCGAAGCCGACATTCCGGTCGTTGACCCGCAGCTCGACCTCGTCGAACTCGCGCGCCACCATCTCCGCCGTCCCGTCCCCGGACGCGTTGTCCCCGACGTGGACCGTGAGCGGCCGGCTCGGGGGATGGTCGTAGAGCGAGCGCAGGCACTCGCTCAGCAGTCCCTCGC
>JBOGZH010000239.1:0-7827 GCA_050697095.1 Solirubrobacterales bacterium | reverse complement strand
AGTCGGTGCTGCCGGTCGCCGAGGCGATCGGCTCGGAGCTCGGCTGGCGCGGCCGTCGCGTGAAGAAGGAGGCCGGGGCCTGGGTCGAGGCGGCGCGGGCCGAGGGTGTCGATCCGGCCGCTGGCGTAGAGTAGGCGCCAGGCAGTGCGGCTTTTCATCGACACGGGAAGCGTCGCCGAGGTGGAGGAGATCGCCGCCTGGGGAATCCTCGCCGGCGCCACCACCAATCCCTCGCTTCTCGCCAAGGAGCAGGGCGACCCCGGCGAGATCGTGGGGCGGATCTGCGATCTGGTCGGCGGGCCGGTGTCGGCCGAGGTCGTCTCCCAGGAGCCGAAGGGGATGATCGACGAGGGGCGCGCGCTTCGCGAGCTGCACGAGCACGTCACCGTCAAGGTCCCGTTCTGCGAGCAGGGCCTCGAGGCGGCGCACGCCCTGACCTCGGACGGGATTCCCGTCAACATGACCCTCGTCTTCTCGGCGAACCAGGCGCTGCTCGCCTCCGGCGCGGGCGCGACCTACGTGTCGTGCTTCATGGGCCGGCTCGACGACATCTCCGTCGACTCGACCGCGGTCGTGCGCGAGATCGTCGAGGCGTTCCGCGCCGGCGGCATCACCTCCCAGGTGATCGCCGCCTCGATCCGGCATCCCGAGCACGTCGTGATCGCGGCGAAGCTGGGATGCGAGATCGCGACCGTCCCCGCGAAGGTGCTCCGCCAGATGCTCAACCACCCGCTCACCGACGCGGGCGCGGAGCGCTTCCGCAAGGACTGGCAGTCCCGGCCGGAGTTCGCGCAGTGGCTGCGCGAGCTGACCGCGCGGCGTCTCGAGACGACCGGCTCGTAAGGCCGAGTCGCAGCCGTAGGGCCCGGGAAGGGGCGCGGGTATGCTCCGCGACTCCCATGGCCGACGCCGATCTCGCGGACAAGCACCTATCGGAGCTGCACGCCGAGGCAGCCCGGCTGGGCGTGCCCGGGTACCGGATGATGCGCCGCGAGAAGCTGGCCGAGGAGATCGGCGAGCGTGGTGGGGACGCCGTCGAGAGGGAGCCCGAGTCGGAGGTCGCGGAGCCCGATGCCGATGTCGAGGCGCCCGCCGAGGAGGAAGCCGAGGAGCGACCGCGGGGGCGGGAGCGGCGCGAGGCGGCGACCGAGCAGGTGTCCGGGGTGCTCGACCGCACCTACCGCGGGTACGGGTTCCTCCGCCTCCGCGGGCTGGACCCGGCGCCGGGCGACGTCTACATCTCCGCGTCGCAGATCCGCCGCTGCGAGCTGCGGGTGGGCGATCTCGTTTCGGGGCCCGCGCGCCAGCCTGAGCGCGGCGAGCGCTACCCGGCCCTCGTCCACGTCGATCTCGTCAACGGGGCCGAGCCCGAGGAGGGCGCCGAGCGCCCCGAGATCGAGGATCTCACCGCGGTCGCGCCGCGGCGCCGCCTCCGCCTCGCTCCCGACCCGGCCGACCTGCTCACCCGCGCCGTCGACTTGCTCGTTCCCCTGGCGTTCGGACAGCGGGTGCTCGTGAGGGCCGCGCCGCGCTCGGGCCGGACCACGCTTCTGCGCGGTCTCGCCGGCGCGATCCAGGCGATCCCCGAGCGGCCCGCGCTGATCGTGCTGCTCGTCGACGAGCGACCGGAGGAGGCGACCGCGTGGGCGGAGGTGCTCCCCGACGACGAGCTTGCCGTGGCGACTGCGGAGATGGAGCATCGCGAGCAGGTGCGGGTCGCGCAGCTCGCTCTGGAGCGGGCGAAGCGCCGCGCCGAGTCCGGGGAGGACGTCGTCCTGATCGTCGACTCGCTCTCCCGCCTCGCCGTCGCGCACCGCGACCCCGACGGCGTCAAGCACCTCTTCGGAGCGGGTCGCGAGCTGGCCGAGGAGGACGCGGGATCGCTGACGGTGATCGCGACCGCGCTCGACGGCGTCGCCGACGACGGAGCCGCGCTGGCCGCCGTCGAGACGACCGAGAACGCGCTCGTCCGCCTCGATCCCGAGCTTGCGGCGGCCGGCGTCTACCCGGCGCTCCGCCCGGAGGACTGCCGCGCCTCCGATGAGGAGGAGCTGCGCGATCCGGACGAGCTCGAGGCGGTGCGGAGGCTGCGCGCCGAGCTCACAGGCAGGGAGCCGGCCGAGGCGGCCGAGCTGCTCCGCGAGCGCCTCGAGGGCTCGCGGACGAACGCGGAGCTGCTGGAGAGGGTCTAGCGCAGCCGACCGTACTGGACGCCGGCCCAGGACGGCTCGCGCGAGAGTTCGATCGGCTCCGAGTCGCGATCGAGCTGGACGTAGCCGAAGGTGTGCGTCTCCTCGTCGAAGACGATGTCCAGCTCGCCCTCCTTGACGCGCTGGTCGAGCCACGCCCCGCGGAAGACGAGCCGGCGGATCCAGTGCACGAGGCTCTTGCTCGACGGCCCGACGAGCTCGGCCCAGTGCTCGTTCACGTGCTCGCCCAGCTCCGAGGCGGCCTCGCGGATCTCGCCGTTCACGGCGAGCTCGACGAGGTCATGTAGCTCCTCGGCCTCGAGCCCGGGCTCCACGAAGTCGAGCTTCACGGCGGCCTGCTCGACCCGCTCGGCGAAGTCGTGCTCGTTGAACGAGAAGCGAAGCTCGCCGTACTCGAGGACGTAATCCGAGCCCGACTCGTAGTTTCCTCTGCGGGTTGAGTTCCTGTTTTCCACGTCCGAACCGGCTTGTTTCCATCACCCCGGCGGCTCGCGCCGGGCTCCCAAACGACGTGGGGCCGATTCTATGTAGGCGTCCGTGGCGCGCAGTCCGCTCCGCCCGCCTGAACGCCGGCTTGCACGTCAGACCGGGGGGAGGATCCCCCGGGGGCGCTACGACGGGAGGGTCACCGATCCGTCGTCGTGCACCGTCCAGCGCGGGTTGTGCGCGATCTCCCACGGGTGTCCGTCCGGGTCGATGAAGATCCCCGAATAGCCGCCCCAGAACGTCTCCGCGCCCTCCCGGCCGATGACCGCCCCCGCCGCGCGCGCCTCGTCGAGCACCGCGTCGACCTCCGCCGGCGAACCGACGTTGGAGGCGAGCGTGATCCCACCCCACCCACCGGAGTCATCAACCGTGCTGTCCTTCGCGAGCCCCGCGCGGTCCCATATCGCGACGATCGAGCCGCCCGCTTGGAAGAAGACCACGTCGTCGCCGGGCTCCGCGCCGGTGGTCCAACCCAGCGCCTCGTAGAAGGCTCGCGCCCGTTCCAAGTCCGTGACGCCGAGCGTGATCAGGCTGACTCGCTGCTCCATGATTGATCCTCCAGGTGTTGGGTGGTCGAGGCACCCACGCTAGCCGCGCGGCCGCCGACCGTCTTTGAGGAAACGGACGCCTCAGGCGCTCGCCGTGAGCGGTTGGCGCGACGCGAGCAGCCGAGCGGGCGGCTTCCCGGTGAGGGTGGTGCTCTCGGCGGTCATGTGGGCCTGGTCGGCGTAGCCCGCGTCGAGCGCGAGCGAGGCGAGGTCGGGGCGCTCCGAGGTGCGCGCTGCCGCCAGCCCGAGCATGCGCTGGAGGCGCAGCACCCTCGCCAGCGTCTTCGGGCCGTAGCCGACCGCGGCGTGGAAGCGGCGCCGCAGCTGGCGCTCGCTGATCCCGAGCGTCTCGCCGATTTCGCGCACGCGGGTGCGCCGATCGCCGCTCAGGCGGGCGACCGCGGCCGCGACGAGTCCGTCGGGGTAATCGGCCCGCCCCAGCCGGCGGCGCAGCGCCGCGTCGAGCAGCTCGAGTCGGGCGGAGGCCGAAGCGGCGTCGTGGAGTCCATCTTCGAGCCGCTCCGCGTCCGAACCCCAGAGATCGCCGAGGGGAACCCGGAGGTCACGCAGCTCGCCGGCCGGAACCCCCAGCATCGCCGGTCCCGCGCCGGGGCGGAAGCGGATGCCCACCACCGTGGATCCGGGCGGCCGCGAGGTCTGCGCCGGGCCAGTGTCGGGCCCGGCCGCGACCAGGCCGTGGCCCTCCCGCCACACGATGTCCATGCAGCCGTCGGGCAGCACCGCCTCGGTGTCGCGCGACACGGGGCCGAGCACCCATCCGCAGAGCACGTGCTCGCGCAGATCGCGGGCCGGGGCGAGCTCGCGGTAGAGGGGCGTGGCGCTCTTCTGCGTCAACGCTGCACAGCCTACGCGAGCATGGATTAGCGGCGATTACCGTGCGAGCGGCGCCTCCCGGTACGCTCCGTTGCAGCGGTTTTCTGCATGATTCGGGTCGCCGGACCCGTACTTGCGTTCGCCCCGATCCTTGCTATACTTTCTGAAGCTTGAGGCGGGAGCCGGCCCATCGGCGTGGGCCGAGAGCAGGGGGACGAGACCTCGAAAGGAGCAAGATGCCTCGCACGAGAGGCGCTGCGAGCGACCGCAGCGACGCCCGCCGCACCCGCGGCGAGCACGACAAACAGACAACCGAGAAGGCCGCCGGCGAGCGCCGAGCGCGCGGCCATCAGGCGGCCGAGCCCACAACCGACAGCCTGCAGCTGTTCATAAACCAGGCGATGCGCTACCCGCTGCTCACCGCGGCGGAGGAGGTCGATCTAGCACAGCGGATCGAGCGCGGCGACCTGGCCGCGAAGGAGCGGCTGATCAACTCGAACCTGCGCCTGGTGATCAAGTTCGCGCGCCGTTATCAGGGCCACGGGCTCGATCTCGGCGATCTCGTCCAGGAGGCGATGCTGGGACTGATCCGGGCGGCCGAGAAGTTCGACTGGCGGCGCGGCTACAAGTTCTCGACCTACGCGGTGCTGTGGATCAAGCAGTCGATCCAGCGTGGCCTGGACAACAGCGGGCGGCCGGTACGCATCCCGGCCCACATCGCTCAGCGCGAGCGGACCGTGAACCGAGTCAGCTCAGAGATCGGCGCGCGGCTCGATCGCGATCCGACGGACGAGGAGGTGGCCGCGGAGACGAAGCTGCCGCTCGACGAGGTGATGGCGATTCGCGACCTGACGCGTGTCACGGCGAGCCTCGACTCGCCGGTCGGCGAGGGCGACACAACCCTCGGCGAGCTCCACGCGGAGAGCACCGACGATCTCGAGGACGAGGTGCTGGAGCGCGAGCAGGAGAAGACCGTCGAGGCCGCGCTCGCGAGGCTGCCCGAGAAGGAGCGGCGGATCATCGCCGCCCGGTTCGGCACCGGTGGGCGCCAGGAGCGAACCCTGCGCGACGCCGCCCGCGAGGTCGGCGTGACCCAGGAGCAGGCGCGCCGGCTCGAGGCCCGGGCGCTGGAGCGGCTCTCCGCCGACGACGCGCTCGCCGACTGGCGCGCCGCCGCCTAGCCGCCCGCGAGGGATCCTCGATGGCGAAGGTCTGGGTGCTCGACACCGAGACGAAGGGCACCGGAGCCGAGATGGTGCCGCTCGACAAGGTGATCGAGCGCCGCAGATCGGCGCTCAGGCCCGAACGCAGCGCCGCGATCCGGCGCCGGCGCCGCGCGCAGCAGCGCGAGACGACCGGGGCCGGTCAGCCGGCCGAGCCCCGGCCGCCGCGCACCTACAAGCTGGTCAACGCACTCAGCGGGCAGACCGTCGCGGAGGGGGTCGGGGCGCGCGAGATCGTCGAGCTGCTCGATGGGATGCGCAGCGTTGTCGACGCACGCATCTACACCCGGGAGCCCGAGGCCGGCGAGTGGCGGCCGCTGACCCTGCGCGAGCAGAAGCGGCTGTGGGTTCATCGCCCGGCGCCCCCGGCCGCGGAGAATTGACAGAACAATTACGTCCGGTTCACCTCCCGCGTAGATGCCGGCGTGACCATGTCTCCGTTGTCGAGCGAAAAGGAGGCAAGGTGCCGCAGATCATCGTGACGACGAACCCCCCGGACACCGAGAACGGAGTCGTGTTGCTCCAGGAGCGGATCGGTCCGCTCGATCTGGAGTCGGATCACTTCTCCGCCCAACTGATCGAGCGCCTGGGCTGGGCGCTCGTCGATGCCGATGACCTCGAGCAGCCGAGCGCGGGGCGTAGCGAGAGCTCCGCTTAGTCCGAGCCGCTTCCGAAGCCTGCCGTGGGCGACGGTGGCGGGGTGCCGGGTGCGGATCGCGGATCGCCCGCCCGCCCGGCTCCTCGGCCTCGCCCTGCTGAAGCGCGAGCGCGCCGCCCCAGGGCTGCTGATCCCACGCTGTCGCAGCGTCCACACCTTCGGGATGCGCTTCGTGCTCGACCTCGCGTTCCTCGATCGCGACGGCGCGGTGATCTCGCGGCGCCCGAACGTGCCTCCGGGGCGGGTCGTGTTCGAGCGGCGCGCCGTCGCGGTCCTCGAGCGTCCCGCTCAGCCCGCGAGCTGAGCGTCGAGCCGTTCCAGCGCGGCCGATGATCTGAGAACGAGCGCGCCAGGACCGGCCGTCGAGATCGATGGCCAGCAGCCAGCACGTGTCGTCGGCGAGCAGGGGGTAGACACCCATCGCCTGGCGGCCTTGGAGGTGCGCGACGATCTCGCGCTCCCCGGGTGCTACGAACGCGTGGTTCGGGCACACCCCGCACTTCACGCGCGGCTTCTTGCAGACTCCGCGCTTCCACTCGTTCGCGCATCGCGGCGCCCAGCCGCTGCGGTCCTTCGTGGCGGCGATCGCCGTTTCGAGCTGGATGCCGCCGGTCACTCTTCTGCATTGTGCTTCCGCTACCGGCGGCAACGCTCCGTTTCGACCGACCTCAGGCCTCCCCTAACCCGGAGGTCGCGGGTTCAAATCCCACCCCCCGCTACTCCTCGGTTGCGTGCTCAGCCGAGCGTGAGAGCTCAGGCGCTCGTCACCCGGCCGCACAGGCGGCGCACTATTCGTTGCCCGATTCCGGTGCAGTATTTGGCGCCCGGCGTCACCAGCTTCAACTCGAGGGACTGAGGGCGGCCTCGACATCGGCTCGCGGAGATTCGATGCGCTCGGGAATCGTGACAACAAGCTTTCCGTCGCGATCCAAGAGCCACCTCGCGTTGACGATCGTGAGCCCGATGACCTCGCCCGCCTCGTCAAGACGCACCGCGTGCCCCTCTGGGGTCGCGAAGGTACTCGCAGCGCGCTGTTCGGGCCCTCGGCTCAGATAGAGCACATCGCCATCGGGGTCGTAGCGCTCGTGATCAAACTCGTGATTCCCGATCTTGGTCATGAGCGCCATCCAACTGGATCGTTGGCCTGTGGAAAGGCCGTGACGACAACGTCCGCTTCGCCACCGAATTCGACAACGACGCGAAGCCATCCCTCCGGGCCACAGCGGCGGAAGTAGCGGACCCGCCCAGGGCGCGGATCGTCCTCGCGCAACTCGGGCTGTTCAATCGTCTCGATCACGGCGCTCAGGTGGTCGGCCATCTCCGGATGGCCTGCGAGCACATGGTCCCACGTGGCCCCCCTGAGCTCCGCATGGCGCCCATCAGGACCCGTGACTCTCGCAAGCAAACCGTCGGGAGACACTCGGGGACGGTAGCCAGTACCGCGGCGGCCAACCCGACGGGCGCGGGCATGGAACGCCGCACCACTCACGCCGACCGTAGCGGCGCGACTGGGTGACGAGCGAGCGGGAGGCGCTACCAGCCGGCCGCTGAGCCGGTGTCGAGCCGGCTCGACGGTGGCCGGCGCGCGGGGGAGAGATTCGCGCCCCCGGTCCTCTACAGGCCATGCTGCCCGAGGTTGACGAGGTCGCGACGGTCGTGGTCTGCGAGGACGACGAGGCGACGCTCGAGCTGCTCTGCGATCACCTCGAGGCCGACCGCTACAAGCCCCTGCCGGCCCCCTGCGCCTCAGACGCTTTGCGGCTGTGCCACTTCAAGCACCCCGACCTCCTCCTGCTCGACCTGCGGCTCCCGGACGCCTCGGGGCTCGACGTGCTGCGGGAGATCAGGGCCACCGACGGGTCCAACGG